>JBHLPA010000047.1:0-10887 GCA_048939935.1 Promethearchaeota archaeon
AAGAACATCACTATACTAACCAAACGTTTGTTCCTGATTTACGGAACTGGTAACTTATAAGACCGGTGCATAACTCTAGTTTTTTGGAGATGACGTTCATCCTCTCTAGGCTGTTGATTGTATTTGACAGGAATTTTCAATCTCTGGTTGTTCTATGTAGTTGGCTACGCTATTGCTTATTCTGTACAAACGTGGGCAAATAGGAAACGAGGAGAACCTTTCGATGATCCTGAATTCCTATATTCAAGCAAGAAGATAATTGCAGGTGCCTTGACCTGGATTGTCGGTGGATTCATCATCAGTATCTTTGTCCCGATTAATCTTGGAATTCTACTTTACATCGGATTGAGCATAGCCATTGTAGGAATGGTGATTGGCGTGTTGGCACTGTATTCGTTTGCAAACAATGCCGGACTCACAACTACTCGAATTCATCGATATTCAAGAAATCCCATCTACTTGGGTTGGACCATCTTCTTTCTGGGCTTGACACTCATTGGTTGGTCGGCTTCAATCTGGAGTATCTTGTTTCTTTTCTATTTCTTCATTACAATACCATATCTTCACTGGACAGTTTTGATTGAGGAGAAGTTCTTGAAAGAAAAATATGGTGAAACCTATCAGCAGTATTTAGATGGGACTCCGAGGTATTTTGGACTTTCCTGAAGACTTTCAGAACAGTAAAGGACTCAGATCCAAGACACGTAACTCTCTCAGCCAGAACCACCTATCCTACACACGAGTTATTAGTAAGCGGTGGTTAAATCTAGTAATGGGTAATGTGTGTGGGTAGGATCACCTCTTACTTTGGTCTACCGGAAGGCAAACCACAAGTTATCAAACTGGCAGCTACTTTTCTAGGATTATTCACATCGATGACTGCAGCAATCAGTATCTCGACGACATTCTACCTCATCTTCATAGCAGAAGCTCTGGGGAATGGCTCCTACATCGATGGTCTCGCACTTGTTGGAGTGCTAGCAGTTGTTCAGAAGATCGTTCAGACTCTTTTTGATTATCCCACTGGTACACTTGGAGACATGATTGGGCAACGTTGGGTTTTAGCATCAGCATTCTTCATGTATTCAGTTGCATTCTACTTGGTTTCACAGATTTCAAGTAGTTCACCATTTGGTTTGTTTCTATTAGTATATGTCTTGATGGGCTTCGCTGCATCACAAGAAAGCGGGGCTCTTGGTTCTTGGTTTGATAGCAACTACATCATGGCTGCGCTTGAGGATGAGAATAAAGAACAATATGGGGTTTTCATGGGAAAATTAGCGATGCTACTCAGAGTTGCTCGTGCGCTTGTGATCCTACCTGGCGCACTTATAGCTGTCGTGATTGCGCGTGCCTTCGTATTTCAGGTACAGTCTGTGGTTTGCATATTGATTGCTTTTGCCTTGCTCCTTCTAATTCACGATATCGAAGTTGAACAGAAAAGAAAACAAGAAAATGACATTGAAGTCAGGTATTTTTCACTTCTGCGGGAGAGTGCTAAATATATCATTAGCAGTCCTTATCTGAAATACATCATTATCGGTAACACAATTTTCCTGAGTGTCGGTTTCACTTGGGCTGAGATAATCATGTATCCATTCCTCTACGAATACCTGATTTCTGACTTTCCAGTAGCGCTATTGATGAGTCTAGTTTTCATTGTATTCGCATTCTTGTGGGAACGATCAGGAGTCTGGGCAAAAAGATTTGAACCAAAACAATGGATACCTCGGTTTAGATTTATACAATCAGCTGGTGCACTCTTCTTCTGGCTATTTGCCATGTTGATGCTTGTTTTTCCATCAGCACTACCTACCTCCGAAATGATTGATGTCATTATTCCATATACGGGAATTCTGATTCTCCAGATTCCTTCCTCTTCGATTCTTCCAATTCTCATTATACTATCAATTTGGTTCATACTAGGTGTCTTCTTTACAATCGCTGCTATTCTTTGGATGCGTGTTCTAGTAAATGCCATTCCCAATAGAATTCGAAACGGAGTATACTCTTTACTCCCCACTCTAGTTGTGTTAGCTGCAATACCTCAGGTTGCTCTCTTTGGATGGCTAGTATCTATTTCTGGAATTCCTCTTGTGCTTCTATTGAGTGGTTTAGTGTCAACGGTAGGCGTGCTCTTTTTGAGAGTGGGATTTGCATACGAAGACTCAAAATTGGAAGGTTAGTTCATCTACATCTAATTCGTCTTCATTATATCCCTCTCCTATACGCCAGAGGCATAGGATCTGATGCAGGTAAAATTGAGATCTGCAATCAGAAGATAATCCTCGCACGAATTTCAATGACCTGCTTCACATTAGATTAGATTTTTATCAAAGTTCATTGATTACCAATGGCCCCCTTTCAGGGGTTGTGGTGGTAAGAACATGGAGATTTCGAAGTTTCTGAAATATTCGCTCCTAATTGATGGACTTGTTGCATTAATTTATGGACTTGTGATGCTCCTTATCCCAGAAATTCATGCGAATGCATTTGGTTTCCCGTATGAGGAGTTTGCAGATCGATTCATTGGTGCATTATTCATTGGTTTTGCGATTGGTAACATACTTGCTTATCGTGCATCATCCTGGGAGAATGTGGAATTTGTTGTCTACATGAATATCACATTCTTGATACTAGGGCTCTTTGTAGAGTTATATTCAATTGCTGTTGCAATTCTCCCAATGGTTGCATTTGCACAGGTTGTTTTGACAGTCTTTCTCTTGATTCTCTTCATTTATGCATACTATGAAGCAAAGATGAAACAGACATAGTCCTTGAACTTTCGGTGCAGGTTAGTTGTACTAAATCTGCACCTTTAATTTTCTAGTGCAATCACAAGTTATTGTTACAGCCTTTCACATATACTAATTCTAAAAAGCATAGGTGTCATGAGATAAATTCGTATTGAAATGAGCCAAGTACGACTTCAACATGGACGAGGAAGTTTCTCAGCATTCACAATTATCGCCTTTGCAATCCTTAGTCTATTCTTTCTTCAGGCTGCTGGAGTTGCGTTCCTACAACTTGGAATTCCACTTTGGCTAGCTATTCTGATCATTCCTGGGTCCCTTGTTGGTAGTATGGTTAACATTCCCCTGTACACTATCGAATCTGATCCCACTCCATGCACCAACGAAACACATGTCTACAATTGGGGTGTGAGCTACCAAGTTTTTCAACCTGAATGTCCCGGCGAAACGCAGATTAGCATCAATCTTGGTGGCGCTATTATTCCAATTGCAGTCAGTGCATACCTAGTTGCTATGAATATCTTCGGAATCATCCAATTTGCTGTTGCTGTGACAATTGTGGCTCTTATAGTCCACAGATTTGCAAAAATTGAACCCAATGTTGGCATTCTCACTCCAGGGTTGCTTCCAGCATTGGTGGCTGTATTTGTTACAATTGCTATGATAGCGCTTGCTCCGGGGCTCTACAATGGTTATGCAATTGCTTACGTATCTGGTACACTTGGAACTCTGATAGGCGCTGATATTATGAATCTTGGAAAATTGTCGAGTCTAAGAACAGGGAAGGCATCTATCGGTGGAGCTGGTACTTGGGATGGAGTCTTCCTAACTGGAATCTTAGCAGTGTTCTTGCTATAGTAGTATTAGATGAAGATCTGCATGTGCAGTTATATCACTCTTTATAGCAAGATGCTCCAATTCTACTTGACTATCAATGTCAAATAGAATGCCAACTCTTTTCATCGGACACGGTTCTCCAATGAATACGATTGAAGATAACGAGTTTACACAGGGATGGAAAGAGATTGCTCAGTCAATCCCCACTCCCAATACAATTCTTTGTGTGTCTGCTCATTGGTTTGTCCCTTCTACCATGGTCACTTCAATGGAGCAGCCGCGAACAATTCATGATTTTTACGGATTTCCTCCAGCGTTGTATGAGCAAAAATATCCCGCTCCTGGTGATCCTGATTTTGCTTCGATGATTTCTGAATCCCTCAGTGATCTTCCTGTCAGTCTTGATCAGTCATGGGGACTCGACCATGGTACTTGGTCCGTTCTGAAACAAATGTATCCTGAAGCTGATATACCAACAGTTCAGCTGAGTATTGATTATACAAAGCAACCTAAATTTCATTTTGAACTTGGACGACGTTTGAGTTTCCTACGCGATCAAGGTGTTCTCATCATAGGGAGCGGCAATCTGGTTCATAATCTTCGCGCGGTTGACTGGCACAATCCAGGTTCAGTGTATAATTATGCAACAGAATTTGAGGAAGTTATTCTAGACGCACTTAATGAAAACGATGATGCTATTCTCTACAACCTTCATGAAATTGATGACTTGGTTGAGAAGGCACATCCAACTCTGGATCATTATCTGCCTCTACTCTATGCAAAGGGTGCAGCTACAGACACCAACTCGGTTGATGCATTCAACCAGAAAATCATACTCGGTTCAATCTCTATGACCTGTTTCAAATTCGGTTAAATCATGATTCAATCCTGTCAAATTCTCATATTGATGATTACAGCAGAGAATAATCTTCAGCGAAAAACACAATCTATTTGTAGCTGAGAGAGCATTGTAAATAGAATCGCTTACGATTCGATATGGAGGCGAGAATGATATGAGCCAAAGAACTGTAACTGCTATCTCGTTCCTTGTTATCGGTCTCGTGATAGGCTTTGGAATCGGTATCTTCATACCTTTCGGAGCAGCACCTCCGCCTACCGAGGACAATTCCTGGCAAACCGTACAAACTCGAGGCACGATAATTGTGGGAACAAGTGCAGACTATCCGCCTTTCGAATCACTCAACGCAACAAATGACGTTGTAGGATTTGATGCGGATCTAATGGAATATATTGCTGATTACCTCAACGTAACCGTTGTATGGCAAAACATGGAATTTGACTCCCTTGTCGGTGCGTGTCAAGCAGGAACCATTGATGTTATAGCAGCGGCCATGTTCATAACTGAGGACCGAGCAGCAAAACTACAACACACTATCCCCTACCTTCAGACAGATATGTCAGTTGTCGTTATGAATGACTCTGTGCTTGCTATATCAAGCCTGGCGGATTTGTCTGGATATACTGTGGGTGTTCAAACTGGATCAGTCGAGGATGATGCAATCAGTGGAGTAAGTGGTGTCACAGTAACTCGCTTTGCCACCGCTGATTTGATGTTTGTCGCCTTAGATGCAGGAACTGTCGATGCTATATTCCTTGACACACCTGTTGCAGCTAATTTTGCATCCAGCTACGATATCAAGACAATACTACAATTAGCAGCGGATCCAACTGTACTCTATGTTGGAAGGGATGCAGATAGTCTGTGCATTAAGATAAATTCAGCAATCGCAGCTGCCCTTCAGGATGGAACAATTTTCGGTCTCGAGCAGAAGTGGCTCTGAGGTTGATTAAATGCAAGCGTCGGTAGATCTATGGACTTTGATCAGCAGCATCATCATCTATGGACTACCGGCAACTCTTTTTTTGACATTACTCGGTCTTGTTTTAGGTTTCTTGCTAGGGTTAGCCCTCGCTTTGATGCGAGTTTATGGTCTAATTGAACTTCGAATGATTGCATCCGGGTACGAAAAAGTTCTTCGTGGAATCCCCATTCTTGTACTTATGTTCATCTTTGGGTGGGGTGTACCAGGACTTTTCTGGTTTGTACCCGCTGAATTAAGACCCATTTCTGGAGTAATTCTAGCTTTAGCACTTCGTAGCGGTGCATATCAATCTCAACTATATCGTGGAGCTATACTCTCTGTTCAAGAAGGTCAACTACAAGCCGCACGATCAATCGGAATGTCTCAAGTTCAAGCATCGAGGCATATTATACTCCCTCAAGCTCTACGAATCGCGGTGCCTGGATTTTCCAATGAATATGCCGTAATCATCAAAGATACTGCTTATGCAGCAGCTGTTGGAGTTCCAGAGATGTTCAGAATTTCACGGGCATTTTCAATGACTTACCCTCAATTCTGGATTCCAATTATGTTTACAGTCGCGTTGATCTATCTTGTTTTCACCTTTCCGATAACCAAGCTGATTGGCGAACGACAGACAAAGAAGCTAAAGAACCTTGGTCTAGGAGGCGGTTAAATTTGGTTGTTGTTTTAGAAGTAAAGGATGTTTGGAAATCATATGGTAACCTGGAAGTATTGAAGGGTATCTCCTTTGATGTACAAGAGAAAGAGGTGAAGGTTGTCTTTGGACCAAGTGGGTCAGGTAAGAGTACGCTTCTTCGATGTATCAACCAACTAGAAACATTGGACCGTGGAGATGTCTATCTAAGGGGTGAGAAATTAAACGATCCAGATGCTGATATCAATGCCTTAAGGTCAAGGATAGGCTTTGTATTTCAACATTTCAATCTCTTCGCTCATCTAAAAGCCATTCGGAATGTTGCCATCGGGCTTGAGAAAGTGTTGCATCTATCAAAACAAGAAGCAGAGGAGAGGGCATATCGTGCCCTTGAGCAGGTGCACATGGCTGACTGGGCTAATCACTATCCCGCGCAATTATCGGGAGGTCAACAGCAACGAGTTGGTATTGCACGAGCAATGGTGATGAACCCTGATTTGATTTTGTTTGATGAACCAACATCTGCCTTAGACCCTGAGCTAATAGGAGAGGTTCTCCAGGTCATGCTCGATATTGCTGAGGCTGGAACGACAATGGTGGTTGTAACCCATGAATTAGGATTTGCACGAGCTGTAGCTCAGGAAATGATCTTCATGGATGGTGGAGTTATTGTTGAACGGGGAACACCTCAACATTTCTTCAAATCACCTCAGTCTGATAGAGCAAAACGTTTCCTGCATAGACTTGAGGTCCTCTATGGTGCGGAAGATGATGATGAAGTTGCAGATGAAGGATTGTGAATTATAATGAATCCTCTGGATTACCTATTATCGCATTTTCATCCAGAGCAAGCTTTTTCATTTATCTTCGAATATCGCGATGACATCATTGCTGGGTTTGCGATGACAATGTATCTTTATATGACTGCTCTTGTCATTGGATTCCTTCTTGGTCTTCTACTAGCAATTGCACGACAATACGGTGGACCTTTGACTTCTCGTATTGCGACAGGATACATAGAATTGATTCGAAGTACTCCTTTGCTAGTTCAGATTTTCATTTTCTTCATACTACCTTTTGGGATAAGTAATTTCTTCGAATCACTTGGGTATGGTCCCATTTATTCTGACTGGGTAATTAGGTTTGGAAGTGTCACTGTCCTCAGTCACACAATCCTGTTCAGTATAATTACCCTCGGTCTCAACAGCGCTGCATATCAAGCTGAATACTTCCGTGGTGCAATAACTTCTATTGGTGCTGGCCAGATTCAAGCTGCTCGTTCAATAGGAATGTCGAGTAGATCTGGAATTCGTTATGTGATTCTTCCTCAATCTCTTAGACGTGTGATACCTGCATGGTCCAATGAAGCAGCTTATCTGCCGAAGTACACCGTAGCAGCTTACTATATCGGAGTTGAGGAGCTATTTGCTAAGGCTCACTTGATTGTTACCAGGACATTTGAAGCATTACCAGCATACCTCTTCATAGCACTGATTTTTCTCATAATTATCACAGCCTTCTCTAAAGTCCTCGAAATCATTTATGATCGAACAAAGATACCTGGCCTCTAATTGTAGTTTTATCCCACAATTCTGACAAGAATCGAGTTTATGAAGCCGATCTAAAACATTGCAGATATCAAGATGAGGGAAATTCCCTGCACCACTTCAAATTTTCCCGACTAATCGAGTCCCAGATTTCCTTAGACGGGACTCTATGTTCTTGTATTTCTCATGTGCTATCCTTGCCTCATCGCTCATACCCAATTTCTCTAAGGCTTCACTCAGTATCTTCCATCCCATGTAGGAGTCTGGATCCATCTCCACGGCTTTTCTGTAATATGTTAGCCCCTCCATTGCTTTGCCTTTCTTGAAAGCTATTTGACCCAAGTACATTAGGATGGTATGATCATCTGGGTCCAACTCCCGCATGACACAATATGTTTCTTCAAGTTCCTTAATTCTTCCAAGTTTCAATAGTGATCTTGCCAATCCTTTGTGTATCTCGTAATCTCTTGGAAACATTGTATTTGCTCGACGAAGAGTTTCTAATGCATCCTCCCAAGATTCCTGGTTGTTATATGCGAGAGCTAGCGAAATCATAGCTTCATAATGGTCCGGATTTAATGCCAGACTATGATCGAATGCTTCAATTGCATCCTCGTTCTTGCTTAACTGAAGGTATGCTTTACCCAGGCTTAGCCAATACTCAAAATGCCCTGGTTCACTCTTTAGACATCTCTTAAGATTCTTTATCGCCGCCTTTGTCTTCCCTTTTAGAAGATAGACTACTCCTAAACCTCCTAGTGCCATGGGATAGTCCTTTTCAAGTTTCAAACACTGTTTGAAAGCAATCTCTGCGTTGTTTATCTGTTTCAAAGACAGGTAACCAGAACCTAACCGATACCACTTCTCAATATCATTGGGAGAATTCCGAAGTTCTTTAGCAAGTCTGTCAACATCGTCTTGAGTAAAAGTCACATCTATCAATATCCGTAGCTTCCATAGTACTTACTCGACTCATTAGTATTATCTTCTTGCTCTTGAAAGTACGATGAAGATGATAGAACAATGTTCTCAAAACTCATCAAGTCCCTCATTATCAATCCAGGACTTGTAATAAGGGTCGAAAGAACCTCGAATTCCTTGAGATGCAATGAGCCCTGTAACAAACTCGTCTAGGACCTTTGAGAGTTTAAGATAGTCCGATTTTCCCTCTTCTTTCAGTTTTTTGCTGATTTCTTTCACTCTGTTTGGGTTGACATTCAACTCGCCTGTAAGGAGTATTCGAACCTCTTGGTACTCTTTGATGTGAATATGAATTCCATGGTTTCTAGCCCTCAGCAAACGGAATCCATTTCCCGTCTTCCATAGTCGAGATACATCCACCCACTCTTTTGTCAGTGATGGTATCATATCATCAATTTCATTCAAGACATGAATCGACTCACGATAACGTGCCTGAATTAGATCTGAAACATATATCGCAGATTGCGTGGATGATATAAAGTCCACATCAAAGAAGAGTGTTGAACCACCACTATTTAACTGACTCTTTGTAATTTTTGATAGGACAGAAAATAGATTGTTTGAGGCTTGTTCAATTGTTTTTGGTGATCCAAGTGTCCTCAACTCATTGAAGAGAGAACAGTCAACACCTAGTAGTTCTGGTATTCCAAAGACAGACAGCATGACATGATGTGTTTTCAACCAATGTTTTTGATAGGTTTCTTGACATGCAACTTGTAAACTAGTGATCAAGTCCTCCCAATCGTTTTGTGACTTGACTTCTGTGCTCAATGCATTCGAAATCATATCTGCGAGTCCTTCTGAGTCATCTGTAGCTAGAAACTCATAGATTACATTGGTGTCAATATCCATCGGTAAGAAAACAGAACATATTGACTACTTTTGGTTTGCGTTATTTGAACGGGAGAATTATTAGAACACTTATTAGAAGACTATTGATAATTGATTCATAATATTGGGGTATTACATTGCCTGAGAGAGGAGGCGAGACTGCTGGTCCGACCCCACTTGAGCTTGATATAATGCGGTCATTTGGGTGGGCTGTAGTTGAAACAGAAGAGACTCTTTATCAGAGGTATCTCCAACTTTCAGCTGCACGTTCCTTAATGCCTCAGGAAACTTTCCATCTGTTTCTTAAGAAAATGGAGGCTAAGGGATATGTTGAACCTTTGAAACTGCATGGAAAACGGGCTTATCGCCGACTTTTGGTTGGAAAGGATATTGGAAAAGAGCTGCATCCTCAAGTCCCACTGGATGAGATGCATCTGGCTCTAGGCAGCCTCAAAGCAAAACCCAAGTTTGGGAAAAAGATACGAACAAGAGTCACCTCTGATGTTGTTGAAGACTCTGACATCGTTGGTCAGGAGATCCAACATGCACTTGAGAAATGGATGCTCAGGGACTCCGGAAAAGTCAGCAAAGGTGCGGTTCACGCTCATATTGCTAATATGATGACTGCACTTCAAGAGTCTGAGGAAGAGCTATTCGAGTATGTTCGTATTGAGTTGCCCGGCCTTTTGGCTGAAATTGGCTCTATCCTAAGAACTTATGGTTCTGATTTTCTCTTACTCACATTACGCTTGACTGAACACAAGGTCAGGAAATATAAGATCTAATCTTTAGAAAGTCATTTATCAATGAGCAGAATCAACTTCATTTTGAGGGATAATGATGCACGATATTCCCAGAATTACGTATCTAGGGCAATCCGGTTTCTATATTGAAACGAATGATTGTAACCTTCTCATTGATCCCACAAACAGGAAGTCGGGTGATGTGGTGGGGGATCTGGTCTATTGCACCCACAACCATTCTGATCATACAGGTGGTGTCGACACATTTCTTGAACATAATAAGGATGCAATACTTGTGGGAAACGAGCAGGTGATGTCCTCATTCCCACAATACGCGGAGAGAGCAAAGACTGTAAGTGATAGTGAAATCTTTGATTTCAAGTCTATATCTATGACATTTTCCAAGTTAAGACATGGACTGTTCAAGGGAGTTTACAATCTCGCTGTGGAAGTTCAAATTGGAGAATTCTCTTTTGCTCACTGCGGCGATGCTGTTTCATTTGAAGAATTTCCTTCATCCCCTGCTAACATCCTGGCTATTCCGATAGGCGGAGTTTTTGTAGCTGGGCCAAAGAAAGCCCTAGATGTGATTCGTAACCTACCAAAACCACTTCCAACAGTAATTCCAATGCACTGGTTAATCAGAAATCCAAAATCCTTTTGCAAGAAACTCAGGAGAGAATTTCCTCAAGTCAATTGTATTGTTCCGGTAAC
>JBHLPA010000048.1:0-10721 GCA_048939935.1 Promethearchaeota archaeon
CAAGAGGATCTCACTCACCTTCTACAAACAGCCAATTTACTTCCTCTGGGTGAATGCACAACTGAGGAAATTGGAGACGATGCTGTGGTCCGCATTGTCAACGATGATGTGGCAACAGTAGAGAATGTGGATATCTTCACACCTATACATGATGACCCTCATATACAAGGAGAGATTGTTGCTTGCAATGCTACCAATGATGTCTTTGCGATGGGTGCTGTAAAGCTTCTATCACTTCAAGCTTTTCTTGGTTATCCCAAGGATTTACCCGAGGAGATTGTTGTTGGTGTTCTCAAGGGTATGAAGAATTTCATGGAAAGACATGATGCAAAACTCGCCGGTGGTCAGACAATCACGAATCCTGTTCCAGTCTTCGGAGGAATTGCTCTGGGTACTGCGCATCCTCGTGATATTATCTATTCACATGGTGCAAAACCTGGTGATGTAGTTCTTCTGACCAAACCATTAGGTATCCAACCAGCAATGAGATCCTACAGAGACCTCAAGGATGAGAAACGTGATGCCCTCTTGTCCGAATTTAAGGAATCAGACTTGAAAAAAATGCAAGATGTTGCAGTTCGACTGATGACATTCAGCAATCTTGAGGTAGCTCAAGCAATGCAAGAAGTCGGAGTCAATGCTGCTACTGATGTGACCGGTTTCGGTCTACTTGGTCATACCGGAAATGTCAGTTCCCTCAGTCAAGTTGATGTGGTTATCGATCAAATCCCGGTAATTCGTGGAACACTGAAACTTGCGGAGTTTTTTGGACATAGACTCGCAACAGGATTTGGCGCCGAAACCGCGGGTGGAATGCTTGTGTTCTTGGATTCGAGTAAGGCGGATGAGTTTCGAAACTTCCTTGCGAGGAAGAATCTCCCCTGTTGGCCTGTTGGTAAGGTCATGAAAGCAAAAGGATCACCTTGTGCATGTCTTTCACAAGATGTTCAGTTCATTGAGACCGAGTTCCCATGATAATTGCGGAAACCCGATTGGGACCTAAGTTTGAGGACTGCTGTTGCAAACAGCCGGTCTCATCACTTGTTTGATTCAATTTTCACTTGGAATTAGTCTATTCGAATAAATTATGGATTTTTATCGAAGAGTTGCGCTTGTAGACATTAAACCAATAATAGCACTACAAACCTTATAATGAGCATCAGAATATCTGAAACACACTGATTTGGTATCAGGAATAGGTGGTTACATGAAGATAGTCGTGACAGGGCCCTACGAAGCTGGTAAGAGCCAGATGATTCACCACATTACCAACGGTGCATGTATCAATGTGGAGCGTAGAGGAACCACAATTGCAATGGACCATGGTCTTGCTAATGTGGATGGAATGAGTGTCTTCATGTTTGGAACACCAGGACTACTTCGTTTTCGGACCATGCGCAAGATTTTGAGTGAAGGTGCTGACGGAATTATCTTTGTTGTTGACTCTGTTGATCCTGAGTCTGATGCTCGTGCAAAGCTCTTCTTCAGAGAGATTGCCTTTTTCCTTCCAGGCGTGCCATGTGTTGTCGCAGCGAATAAGCAGGATTTGTCAGAATCGCGCCCAATTGATCAGTTGAGAAAGAATCTCCGATTTCTGGCTGGTCTCCCAGTCTTTCCAGTTTCAGCCAAGACAGGTGAAAATGTAGATAGCATGTTGAGAACCCTGCTCTATCTTGTGATGATGCAGTGGAGTTCAGTTTTTGGTAAATTTGCTCAGTATAGCGGTGATAAGAAGGGTCTTAGCAAGATGATGAAAGACCTGCGAATTGAACGTGAGCAAGCTGTTGGTTACCTTCGAAGATTCGAGCTCAGGAAGCTTTTGGAAGTCCAAGTGGGTGATGAGCAGTTTGTTGTGAAAGAGGCTGTACGACCACTTCTTGAAAATCCTGTTTTACTGATGCCTCGATAGCTGAGTTATTTACTAAACTTCGTGTGTAAACTCATTCTACAAGAGCAATTCCATACATTGCGCTGTTCAGAAAGAATCAAAAGCGATATAGCCCGCAACCCTTCCTGATTTCAGGTGAGTCAAATGAGTGATGATATTGATGACATGGATCCTGCAGAGATCTTAGAACAAGCTGCAGCTGCTTTGGAGGCTGGAGAGAATGATACTGCTGCAAAGATGTTCAATGCAGTTGGCAACATATACATGGCTGTCGCGGAATTTGATGAAGCTCACAAATGCTTCGAAGACTCACTGAAAATCTACAAGGAATTAAAAGATGAAACTGGTATCTGTGACACTATGTACAATCTCGGTGTTGCTCAAATTAACCTTGAACATTGGGATGAAGCAATTAAAACCCTTGAATCTGCAAGAAAAATGTTTGAAAAGTCCGACAACGAGAGTGGTGCAGCTGATGCAATCTATGGTCTTGCTCTCGCAAGTCTAGGTCAAGGAAGCTTTGACACTGCAATGACTCACTTCAAGAAAGCTCAACGTTCATACTCAAAACTAGACAACCAACAAGGAGTAGCCAGTGTCATCATGGACATGGGGGCTGCCTATGTAGATAAGGAGGATTGGACTTCTGCTGACACAACTATAAAGAAAGCGTTGAAAGTTTACCGTGAGATTGATGATAAATCAGGGATAGCAGATGCATGTTCCCTATTAGGCGATATAGCAGAGACTAATGGTAATCAGAAGAAAGCTGCCGAGCTCCTCGTTGAAGCTGCTCAAAACTACTACGAATCAGAAATCTTTGACATTGCTCGTGAAGTACTTGAGCGTGCAGAACAGAAAATGTGGGATGTTCCAAAGAGTACCCGTCGGCGTTTAAGAAGGATTATCGATGATCTCCTTGATGAGATTCCTGAGGAAGCCGAATCTTCAGACGACGATGATGATGATTTTGATGAGGATCTTTTAGAATTTCAAGAGTGAGTAGAACCCATTAGAATGTCCTAATATTAGTAGCGGCTTTCCACAGGAAAACTCTATTTACATTGAATTCTCAATCATGATGAATTCTATTGGAGTGCTTCCTGTATGACCAATTCTAGAAATCATTTCATTTCGATTCTTATCATCTTGCTATTTACGAGTAGCATGCTTCTCATAACAGGATCATTTCGTTCAGATGTTGAGAAGCAACCAGTTGGACATATTGAAAGCGGAGTTCCCACTAATCAAATCCCACTCAGGCGGATTGCATTCGTTGCACCAGACTCAAACTCCCTTGTTGATGAGTTTGCATATATGGCTACTGTGCCAACATCTCTATTCTATTCCAATGGTACCCAATACATATCTCCACTTATTTACGGTAAGGGGTCTCAGAGTGAATCTTGGCTGATAGAGGATTGGAGCAATTATCTTAGCTCTGATGGTGGCATTACACAGGCTATTGCTGTGGGAGATTTCTCAGAAGCATATTTATCCAATCTTCAATATGAACTTGGAGCAAAGATATATCCTAGAATTACTGGCTCATCAGCAACCTCAATTGCAGCACAACTAGCGGTATCAGAATGGAGTTCAAGTCCAAATGCTGTTGTTGCAATTGTAAAAGAGGATTTTACCACACCAACAGTCATTACAGGTAGTGCTACTCACACATTTCAAAATCAAGCATCTGAGTTGATGGAATTCGGTGGTTCTGTAACTTATGGTTCCCCATCTAGTATTAGCTTCACTCCCCCCACCTGGGCTGGGTGGATTGAGGGGCATTTTAATTGGACTGGGAGTGAGATTCTTACCCATGAGCTCATAGATCCTAATGGTGAAGTAGTTGACTATTCTGTCTTTAATCAAATGTATTTCTCGAGGCTTGTAGGATATGTTCAATCTCCTGTGCCCCTTAACTTTTGGTTGCCAAAATCTATGGATGGCTTGTGGACTATGAACATCACTCGTGACACTCCAGGTACAACTTCTATGGACAATGAGGTAATTTCACATCCCGGCTACACGCAACCTGTTACTGTGCCTTCTGACGCAAAGTGGTTGAACGTTTCGTTGAACTGGGATAACCAAGCCACGGACCTTAATCTTGCTCTCATTGATCCCAATGGTCGACTTGTTATGTGGGCTCCTGCGGGGAGTATCCTCTCAAGTCCGGGACACGAAACCATTGAACTTCCATATCCTATGGCTGGTGATTGGAACATAATTGCTGCATGGATAGATGCCAACGAGGAGCAAAACAACATCGACTTGTCCTGGAGTATTTCTCAGCTTCCTGCTGACTACCAGAATTATTTGGAGTCTGCTGCTAATGCGGCGGTCTTAGCATCACTTCTCAATGCTCCGCTGCTCTATGTTTACGAAGATGCAATACCTACAGACACTTCTTGGGCTCTCACACGTCTTGGTGTTACTGATATCTATCTTGTGGATCCAGGTAATCTTCAAGATGCATCGCTACCTGGACTACTGAATGCTTATGCGACTCTCAATAACATATTGAATTACTCAATTATGTCTAATATGATTGAATTCTTGTCAGGCTCTCAGGATGTTGTAGTAACAATTCCTGCAGGAGATAGAAACGAATTTTTTGCTCCTGCAGCATTCTCTGCAGCAGCACATGGTAGTCCTGTTTTCTCACTTTGTGGGAATACAAACGAGATGACGACTCGGGCTCAGGAAACGTGGGCTCCTTATTTGATTGGTCCAGAGATTAACAATATCTATGTTATCGCTAAATATGAAAACCGTGCAGAAAATGGATGGTATGATGAGCGAATACCAAACAAGTTCTCTATGATGAAGTCTGAAGATACTTTCGAATCATTTCTCACATCAAGGGGAGGATACAATTCCACAACCTCGCAACCTGTAGTTGTGGTTTCTCCTGCTTCACTAATACCATTGAGCTTTGATAGATCTCTCCAGTCTCATTTTAACCCGGGACGAATACCCGCAGACTCTGCTGAGATGGCATCAGTCCTCATTAATAGAGGTTTATTACACAGGTTCCTTTCTATCGGTGCTGAACAAGCTGATACAGCTCTTGTCAGTATGTATGCGTACACAGATGGTGCAACATTTGTGGACAACAATTATGACTACTATCTTTTGTATCAGATTGAAAACACAACTGACGCTCTTGAAGGTGTAGGCTTTTCGATAGAGAGTCATGTTGGTCAGAATGAAGTCTTTAGTGTTCTTGATTCACAGGTTGCTCTTTGGACCCTCAGTACTCATGGCACACTGACAGAACTCCCCCGAGACCCTCCAGATAGGCCCAATGGAGTTGGTTATTTCTCCTTGAGGACAACTGATGCACCTTATGGATTTGAAGACAGTTTGTCTGTTCGAGAAAGTCCATCCGATTCTAATAAACTTGTCAATCCTGTTGCTTTCCCTGAGGTTACAAACCACATAGTGAAGTCCACATATGAGCTAGATGCCGCTCTAGATAACATTGGCAGTCCAATTGTTATATTGACTGCGTGCCTGTTAGGTGGTACAGAGATGCCAACGATGCTAATGGAACATGGCGCAGTAGCTGTCACGGCATCCCCCCGTACTGTCTATTTTCAACCAGCTGGGATGCTTTCAGTACTTCTTGCACAGAAGTTAAGCGAAGGGTCTACTATCGGAGAAGCTCTCTCATATGGCCTTAAAATAACCTCATCTGATTACTCAGATCCATTGCCTGATAGAGATCCACGTGACTATGCAAATCAACAAGTTCTCTTTGGTGATCCATCAGTCCGTTTGTATGAACCCAGCACATCCCCTCATATCGTAGCTGAAGACCCAACAGAATCCTCCTATGATACACACACACCTGATGGTGGTGTTAGTGATATAGCTGCACTTGGTGTGTCATCCTACCTCCCCTCAACACTCACATCCCTCGGCGTTGGTTTTGATTACTATGAGTCAACGAACTTCACTGACTTCATTGATTTGCTTGCTCTTCGACACACTGTTCTTGTAGAACCGGACACATTAGATGACTTGAGTTCAAATCTCTCACCATTAAGTTCTGTTCTCAACGATTATGTAAGGAATGGTGGTACACTGGTTATTTTCGGGGTTTCAGATTCGTTGTCTTGGTTGCCTTGGCCTGTTACATTTACTGATTCAGGGTCTGGTACATCGATAACCATCGAGGATGTTTTTCATCCCTTATTGACATCACCGAACACACTGGACACAACAATGAATCATAGTGGATACTTCTCAAATATATGGTCCAACTTCTCAATCTTGGCCACTGATGGACAAAATCCAGTTATCATTGCTGGGACTGTTGGTTCTGGCAAGATTGCACTCACAACAACAAATCCCATGGGAATAAGTCGGAACATGAGTGTTGAAAATGCAATAGCGTGGAGTGATGCGCCATCACTCACTCTAAGTGAATTATCATTGAGCCAGGAAATAATCTGGGCTGGTGACCGAGTAACAATTCTCATGAAATTAACAGACTTGGTCGGGAATGAAATTGAATCTCTGGATGTTTACGTTTGGTTGAATGATAGTCAGTTTATTGCTTCTGATCAGACAAATGGATATTATTCGGTTACAGTAGGCGGGGACTGGACTAGGAATAATTTGGGGGAGTTTAACATACTTGTAGTGGCGTATAGAACTGGCTATGATACCCTTAGAACTCAAATTGAAGACTTCATTCTTATCAGACAGTTTCCCACTCTCATGCTTGCCCTCCTTGGTGGAAGTTTTCTTGTTGTGATTGGAGGTTGGGTATATCTACGAAAGAAAAGAGGCGACCATAATGGTTTGAGGAAACAGAAAAATCCAGAAGAACGGCGGAAACAGCAGGAACGACGAGAGAAGGATGAAGAATCCAACATAAGGGACTATTTTGGTGTCTAATTTCTGCATTCACATATTAGATATCAAAACTAGAATGAGCTGCAATAAGTTATTATAGAATGGCCACAGAATAGCGTTTGTTCAGATAACAAGAGGGTGAAAGCATGTCCAGTCGTGTGGATACTATCAACAAAACTATTCGTGATTTTGAAACAGTGCCTGGTGTCGAAGGCGCAGCTCTTGTTTCTGCCGATGGGTTGATGATTTCATCCGCTCTTCCTGAGGTAGAACAGGAACGTGTAGCCGCACTTAGTGCTGCTATGTTATCAATTGGTGAAAAAGCGACAAACGAGTTCGACCGTGGTAACCTCATGGAAATCTATGTTAGGAGCGAGCGAGGGTATACACTACTTACATCAGTTGGTGAAAATGCACTCTTCTTAGTTCTCGCAAAAGCAGATGCTCAAATTGGTCTCATCTTTGTTGATATGCGAAGAATGGCTGAATCACTATTAGAGATTCTCTAGACAGAACTTTCATGTGAGTTTTCCAACAATTTCGTCGACGATGTAACGCGCTATCTCTCTCTTTGGTGCAAGATCAACACTCTTTGAATAGTTGTTTTTTCCTACAATCAACACTGCATTTGTGTCTGTTCCAAATGCGACACCTTTCCTTTGTTCATCATTTGCTACGACAAGATCACAGATTCCCGCATCTATCTTTACTCTCGCTCTTGATGCCAATTCTTCATCAGAAACTCCAGACTCAACCTTGAAACCAACAATGAGAAGATCCTTGTGAGCCTTCCTCGCTTCTTCGATTATCTTCTTTGTAGGAATCAATTTGACTTCAAGATTCTCTTTGCCTGAAGCCATCTTACTATCTTCTTTCTTTGCAGGTGTATAATCAAGTACTGCAGCAGCTGATACAAAACCATGTGTCTTATTTTTTGACAGCTCTGCAAGAACAGTATCAAGCATCTCCTCCGATGTTGTTACCCTGTATGTTTCTGCAATTTCTGGCCCTTTTTCAGAGGTGGGTCCAAGAACAAGACTCACTGTGGCCCCTCGTCGAATCAATTCGTCTGCAACAGCGATTCCCATTTTGCCGGTAGAGGGATTTGTGATGAATCTGACTCTGTCTATCCAACCTCTTGTTGGTCCCGCAGTAACGACAAAATGCTTTCCTTCAAGATCCTTGGGACCTAATGCTGCTAAAACATGACTGACAATTGTAGATACTTCAGGTATCTTTGCTTTAGCTTCCTCCATCCGAGGCGAAACAATTGTGATTCCCATCTTTTTCAATTTCTCGATATTCTCTATCACAGCTGGATGGTCGTACATGGATTCGTGCATGGCTGGAACGATAATTACAGGAATCTTCGCTCCTATTGCTGATGAAGCTGTGGTTGTTACAGGGGTGTCATCAATACCATTTGCAATTTTACCAATTGTATTGGCTGTCGCAGGAGCGATAAGAAGTAAATCAACGTGGTCCTTGTGTTTCCCAGCTAGTGTAACATGTTCAATCTGGCCTGTGAGTTCTGTTATTACGGGATTGCCTGTAGCCCATTCCATTAGATACGGATGGATGATTTTCTGAGCCATACCACTCATAACTGTCTTAATTTCAGCACCATGTCTCATCAAGTTTCTTGCTAAAGATACACACTCTACAGCACCAACACTTCCAGTGATACCAAGAGCAATTGCTTTTCCATCAAGGAGATTACTCAGACTTCCTTTGATGAGCTTTGATGTATGCTCGACCAAGGTCATCACCTAGTGATTGCTTTGACAAGATCATCGACAGCGATAATATCTGCTTCTTCGAGTTCTCCGCCCTCTTCAAGATACTTGGATTCTAATGCTTTGACTAGGGCATAAACAGCTTCACTCGATGGTGTTTCTATCCCAAATTGCTTTGCTAGCCTGATGACTTCGCCAGTAATTGCATCAATCTCTGTTCTCTTTCCTGCTTTGAGGTCTTGGAGCATGGAGTTGATGTTATCCCCTGTTGCCTTGGCCGTTCCAAGAGCATATCTTACAGGATCTTCAGTGGTGAGTTCGACTCCTAGGGCTTTGACAACCTGGACCGCCTCCTTGACAAGCCTAACAATTAGACTACGAAGGGCTTTGTTCCTATAGACCTCCCCGTTTGAGAGTCCTGTGAGTGCACCAACCGGATTTATACCACAATTCACAAGTGTCTTTGTCCATACCACACCTTCAATATTATCACTCGCTCGAACATCAAAACCTACCATCTTCAGCATGTTGGTTAACTTGTCAACGAGTTCATAATTTTCAGGATATCTCGAACCAATCTCAGTCAGTCCACAACCGGTTGCAGTTACAACTCCTGGCGTTGGTCTTAGTGCACCCATACAAGTTGTTGCTCTCAATACTTTGGTTGTATTTAGTGCCTTTGCCACTCTCTCTTCTGTTCCAAGTCCATTTTGAATTAATAATACCGAAGCACCGGCATCGATAAGGTGTTTTGCACTCTTGGCTGCAGTAAGTGTATCATAGGTCTTTGTTGTGACGATGACAAGATCCGCATCCTCTACTTCTGAAACATCTCTTATTGCCTTCAGGTTGAAAATGTGTTCTCCGAGGACTCCATTAATCTTAAGCCCCTTCGATTGGATCGCTGATATATGGGGATTCCTTCCAACGAGAATCACCTCATTATCCTCATATCGACTCAGGAACGCTCCATATAAACTTCCGATTGCTCCTGATCCCACAATGACTATCTTCAATGCTTCTTCACTCCAGTATTGAATTTCTGTTTCATCTTGCCAATATTCTTCGCACTCGCCTCGAGATGTTGGATTATTATTTGTACAGACTTGGCAAGATTCTCACTATTATCAAAATCATCCATAATTTGATGGATTTCCTCAATTGGAAGGTTCTTCATATCTCGAGCTTGCTGAACCATCAGTGGAAGGGCTCTTACCACATTGTCAACGATGGTAATGTCGGAATGGACTGCAGTTCTGCTCATTGGATTCAGATCTATTGTAATTACAAATTTGCCTACAGCCTTCAAAGCCTCAGTCCTGTCACCATCTTCCAACGGAACTAGGATTACGTCTCCTCCTCCAATTCCCGCTGGATCAACTTTTCGACGATTGCTGCTTAACTCCGGTATGGTTTCAGATGGGCGATCATGAGTGCCCAATACCTCTTTTGCACCTGCAGTGATTAGTGCAGCCTTGATTGCATCTTCCCTTTCTTTTCTGTAATAGAACAGATTAATCTCTAGAGGCGCCCCACATATCTCTGAGAGTTCCACTAAATCATTTGGAACCAAGGAACAGATATTTCCATTGACGCTAATGACGGGATGCTCTGCTGAAAGTAGCGCGGCAACTGCAGCGCGTATTGCCTTCGTAGCAAGTTCTGTTGTCTTTTCACCAATCAGATAGTCGAATGCTTCGCCTCTACCATGAGCAAGCAATCCTGCTGTAGCAACAACATGACTCTCATGCCCTTCAATTATAGTTTCTCTAGTTTCCAGAGAAACCCTGCGTGGATGGTCCGGAGGGATTACGACCTTGGTCATTCAAGCAACCTCCCACCATCTGGCTCAACTCTTGTCACAAACACCTCTGATGTTTTCCAATATCTCGATAGGATCCCTTCTGCCTTGCTTGATTCGCTTTCATCACATAGACAAAAAACAGAGTCCCCCAGCATAACCATACTCGAGTTGCTCAATCCTGCTTTGTCAAGTTCATCAATTGCTTTCTCAATACGAGGTGTCTTCAACCCAATCTCATTTGAGAACTCTCTTGAACAATCAACGAATGTGTCAATCGTTGGACTTTCTATGACTCTCGATACCAGTTCATCACCCTTGGCATTGATTCTTGCCCTTGATGAGGGATCGGTTAAAATCTTGGATGTTTCAAGTCCGGGTGAACCCGCCAATACCACATATAGCAAATCAGGAGTAGAGATGTTAA
>JBHLPA010000344.1:0-2668 GCA_048939935.1 Promethearchaeota archaeon
AAGTTAGGTGATAGATCGGCTCAATCAATGCTACACTGGTTCTACAATGAACAAACTGAGGAAGAAGCCAATACAATGGAACTTCGTGACAAACTTAAGTTGGTTGGAGACTCTATCCCTGGTTTATTGCAGGTTGATGCTGAAGCAGGTGCTCGTCCAGCAGCTCCGCCAGTCCCCATATCTTCATTCGCCCCATAAAAGACACATATTTCACGCTTCCGTAAACGCACCGGAGGTGGATCACACCTCCGGCAATGTCATTTTTTCTAAAAGTACCACAAATTCGCACAAGTCGCAGACTACTTATGTGAGAAACACACCCGATTTTTTCCTGTGAGAGGATAATATGCTACCGGATGACATTGTCAAAGCTGTGACAAACAACATTTCTGGAATCAGTGCTAAAGATTATGCTACTGCAATCTCAATGTTTCATAGAATTCAGGCAAGTCCTGGAATTTCTAATGCCATTGATTATCTCAAGACTACTATTGCATCAATATCGGATGCTAAGGTGAAAGTTTTCGAATACCCTGCTGATGGAAAGAGAACTATTGGTACCTGGCAAAATCCGTATGGTTGGGAAGCAAAGTATGGAAAGCTCGAATTGCTGGAGCCTGAAAAGAGGACACTGGCGGATTTTGGCGCGGAGCCAATCTCATTGATTGCACATTCGACCTCAGCTGATTTAGAAACAGAAGTTGTCTATGTAGGTAAGGGTCTTAGTCCATCAGATTATGAAGAAAAGGATGTGAAAGGAAAACTTGTTCTCACTGAGAGCTTGGCCCGTCTTGCACATCAAGTAGCTGTACTCAAATATGGTGCAGCTGGAGTTCTTACATTTGTACCTCCTCAAGGTATTGATGAGCTAGCAGAATTAAGGCGATATGACGCAATCTGGCCAGATATTGCTGATAAGGACAAAGCAACCTTTGGATTTGCGTTGAGGCAAGGAGATGGTGTCAAGATTAAGAATTGGCTTGAAGAGAATAAGGTTGTTACAGTCAAGGCCAAGGTTGATGCTACGCTTGGAGTGGGTAAGACTCAGGTAATCTCAGCTTTAATACCCGGAAAAGACAAGTCTAAAGAGATATGGCTGGCTGCTCATGTCTGTCACCCTCATCCGGGGGCAAATGATAATGCCTCAGGGAGTGGAGCGCTTTTAGAAATCCTTCGATCACTCTCACAGTTAATCAGGGAGGAGAAGATTCCATCACCAGAGTACTCTATCAGATTTCTATGGATGCCAGAATGGTCTGGGACTATTCAGTTCATTGATAGCGAGAAAGACATTCTCAACCGATGTGTAGCTATGGTCAATCTAGACATGGTTGGAGCAGACCCTACAAAGTCTGGTTCGGTCCTTCATCTGTATAGAACACCTTTCTCACTACCAACTACTCTGAACAATGTTGTTCGATTTTGGCAGAAGACTGAGGCAAATCGAAAGGATGAACGGCGTGAAGGTGGAATGGTTGCCCCATTACCATACCAATATAGTCGGTACTCTCCTGGTAGTGACCACTTCATGTTAACAGACAGCACAGTCAACATCCCAGCAGTGATGCTCAATCAGTACCCAGACAGGTTCTATCATACTTCAACTGATACTGCAGACAAGTTGGACACCAGACAGATGGCTTACGCTTCCCGAATAGGTGCACTATCAGCTCTGTCCTATGTTCTTCCAAAGCATGTCTATGAAGAAACTATTCTCACCGAATGCAGAAACGAATTTGTCGAACTCATGCAGGAAGTCAGCCTCCGCGGTGTGACTGAACTCTCTCGATGTTTGGGAGACCCTGAAAAACTCTATCCGAGAGTCCTACGATGGTTAGGTCATGCTCATGACTTAGGACAGGAAACCCTCGATAAAGCAGCAGATGAATGGTCATTGATTTCAGAACAGGAGTCATTACGTGAGTCCCTAAAGACTAGTCTTCAGATGGTGTATACCACAGAGATGGTAGTAGCTAGAAAAGCGTATGAAGGGGCTTGTGCTGAAGTTGGGTTAGAGGCAATGCAAGAAGACCAAATCTCACTTGACACGATCAGTTTCGGAATTGAAGTGAAAAGAATTCACGATTATGCAATGGCGCCTGGGTATCTCATGAAAAACCTAGGGGATAAAGCTGCAGAATATAGAAAGATGAGTGAAAAGAACGAGAAGATACTCTCCTCAATTGACGAGATGCTCAATATGGCAAAAGACTGGACTTCACTTGACCTCATCTGGGATATGATCTGTTTCCAGTTCAGAGAGATTGAATCTAAAAAGATGACCAAAATCGTCAAAGATCTTACTGATGCGGGAATCATAGAATCTAGGAGTGTGTAATTTCTGGAGTCAAATGACTGGCAATACAACAAAGTAGTATTCGCTGGAACATTTGACCACTTACATGAAGGCCATAAGCACATCATTCGTCAAGCATTCCGCCTGAGCAAAATAATAGCGTTGGGATTGACAACAGATAAGATGCTTTCTTACAAAAGTGACAGAAAACTTGTCCAACCATTTCAGGAGAGACATGATGAGCTTGAAAGATTCATCAAGTCAGAATTTGATATTGAAAGGGCAAATATATTCCCAATTGAAACCACTGAAGGAGGGGCTGATAAGATGAAGGACCTAGATGCCCTCATCGTGTCTGATGAGATAGGTGTT
>JBHLPA010000049.1:0-10622 GCA_048939935.1 Promethearchaeota archaeon
TACCTGGCTCTGTTGGCAGTGTTTGTCTTACCGGCATGCGGAATTGTTCCTGAGGCCCGGCAGATCAGCGGCGAACCGACGATGGGCCGCAGTCGAAGGCAGAGCTGCCGGACGTTGCTAAAAGGAGCCCTATCTGCCATCGGTCCCCTCCACACCGCAGAGTAGCTCCCTTCGGTGTTGTGTTGCGCTGTAGGTGGCGGCGTTTTCAAAGAGCTTCCCTCTGACATCGGCGCTGTCCTTCCAGAAGTTCAGTTCTTCATCATGCCGCTGCCTCTCGAGCTCGACAATGAGCTTCTCGAGGTTCTGCTGGGTCCTTCCGCCATCGAGAGGAAAGTGCATCTTGACAATGGAGAGTCTCTCCTGAAACTCCCTCAAACGCCGGTCGATATCTTTCAGACGGCTCCTGTGTAACTAAATGAAATCTTGGCAATAAGCATTACCAAAATGAGTTCAATCATGAGTAAGTAGTAGTTTGATTGTGAATAACCGACCTTCACAGATATCTATTCGCGCAAAAGTTTCCATAGAGAATTGCCCATTCATTGATTCAGTCATTAGCTTAGCCGCAAGCAATCCTAGAGTACCACTACTATATCCATCCTCTTGGTCTGCAGCTCGCCCGGGAGCTTTGATATCAATTTGCCAATAGAGATTATCACCGGTTTCAGTTTCATGGATTCCTATGGTCACTGTTTCCCCTCGAGTCCTGCACTCAAGAGCACTATATAGAATGTTTAAGAAGATGTGAACAAGCAGATCATTTGCTAGTACAAATGCCTGAGAGTTCTTGGGTTTGAATTCAACAACAAGCTCACCAGATCCAATTCGACGTGTGAAGATGTCAAGCGCACTCACGATGGAGCTAACCAGGTTTGTTGGTTGAAGCTTGCCACTCTCCAACGTATCTGCCTCGCTTAAGAGACGTACGTTGCTAATCAGTTGCTCTGAAAATGAGATTACTTGACGCCCGTCATCTGCAAGACGTTTCCTCTGATTTTTCGAAATGTCATCAGAACTGAGTAGCTCCATTGACATCATCATCATCTGATTGTAATTTGAAATATCATGCATAAGTAGATCAGCATACATGTTTGCTCGTTTGTGGGAGTCTTCAACCTCGTGCATTGATTTGACATACAACCAAATTAGAATTGGAGGGCCTGCAAGTAAGCCGATGAAAAGAAGGATTTCAGACACCCACCACCCTATTGTCCATGTAGTATAGTAGCTTTTCAGAATGTTAGGTAGAATCCACATGGCTAAGAAGAAAGCAATGTACATCTCTACGGATGGTTTACCATTAGACCTTCCAGCAAGGAGGAAAACCAAGTATGTGAAGGTGAACATAATCAAGAAATTAGACCCCAATAGGAGTAGTGAGCCAAACGGACTATCAGCTAATGATGAGTAGTAGCTCAATACTATCTGATTTATTGATTCACCAGCCAGTACAAGCAGGATGAAGAATGATAGGACTGCAGCCAATCTTGAGATGGAAGGTGTTGGTCGTTCCAGCGGTGGATTCAGGGTCCATCGAATAACGTAGATCAATAGTGCTTGAGTTACTACACTCCCCACAGCAAATGGAATAATTGGTTCACCTCGAGGCACAAGCATGGGTGCTGTAAACATGAAAACTAGGATTACAGAGATTGCAGCCCATAATCCAAACAGCAGCACAAGAGGAAAGTGATTCCTTGATGTTACTCGTCTTGGATAAATGTACAGCAGTATAGCCATCATTCCCGATAGCGATGCAGCTCCAATGTGTATTATAGCGTAAGCAAGTAGATTCGATTCTTCAAAGCCAATAGCGATTCCCAACGATTCAAGAATTATTGTTAGCAAGAATGGGAGATAAGCCATCAAAAGCAGACCAACTGTCACGCCATATGCATTACGTCTGGTATACCCAGACCTTTTTAGAAAAGGAACAGCTAAAGCCAAACAAACTAGTAGAAAGGAAGCCATCTGAAGGGTTTCAGCATATTCCCAGTACAAAGACGGATTGGTGATGTTAGACATGGTGGTTAAGGTTGTGACCCCGAGTAGAAGTAAAGCGCTCGCGGAATAACCCCGGTCAAAGGGTATGCCATCAGTTGGATATCTAAATACTAGTAAGGTTGCTATTAGAAATCCAACAAGACCAATGACTCCAAATCCATAGCCTAGATTTGAAAGCAGAATCGGATCGAGGGATGGTAGAATCAATGCCATAAGCCCATAGAGAACCAAAGGAAGCAGAAGTACAACCACGATGAACTCTCTTTTAGCATTCTCTTGACCTTTTGATGTCATCAGGAAGTAGATTATCGCAGCAGAGATCAATATCGCATACAGTGAGAACTCAAGTAAATCAAGAGTTGTATCAGCCAAAACACGGTCTATGAATCCTGAATCAGAGAGAAATAAATTCTTTGCAGCGCTTCCACTGTGAATAATAATTGCAAGAAACAATGCGGAATTCATAAACACACTAGCACGAATAGGCCTTTTTTGAAAAGCCAGGAGTGCAAGAGCACCGGGAATAGAAATCCAAAAAGCTATTACTGTGTGAACACTGACTCTTGTTGCGGGAGAATATGACACAAGCTGTCCAGGACCAACGGCGAAGAATGTGGCAAAAACAGCAAGAGGAACGAAAATGATGACCTTTGCTAGAGCTCGTTTTAGTCCTCTCACCTCAACTATCTCCTGATGGACTTTAACATTGGTTTTTTTCCGTGAAAAGCCTTTCTTGCGCAGAGATGCTGCAAAGATCGTGAATTATTGCGTTGAACAAAGAGCTATATAATCAATTAATCGATAGTATCATGTCGCGTGGTGAGTTTATAATGGATAAGTTTCAGCGATCAAAAGTTGTTCCGGAGCAACTGCGGTATGCTGTGGTGCCAAAGCCGCTCCTGAAACGTTTCATACTTGGAAGGTCCGTACGTTGTGCAGTCTGTATTGCACTTTCCGGATTACTGCTCTTACCACTGACCGTCTTGCCTGGTTTGATACTATTTGTACTTCCAGCGGAGGTCAGTCTGATTTCCAAGATCCGCGACGAAACGGAACTTATTCAGTGGGTAAGATGCAATACGGTTTCAGAGGATTATCACTGGGATGATGTAGAGTCAGAAACAGAGATGATTCGCCTAAGGTCTAATGATAGACCTTTTTCCCTCCAGGCTTTTTCCCGCTGATTCACAGCGGCTTGGCACGAGAGATCTGGACTCTCGTGCCTTTTTTCTTTGTTATGGCGTAGAACATACACCTTATATTGATTTGGAGCTCTAGAACGTTAGGTAAAAACACAACGTTCCGTTATTACGGAACGATAAGGTGTTCGCGTGGTGTCAAACAATGTACAATGCACGAATCAAAGCAAAGGAAACAGGTAACGTCGCTCCAATAGAGACGCTGAGTTTCTCTCTCGATAGAGTAATAGCTGGTAGAGCAGTTCGAATGCTGGCAGCTATGACTGGCGTAGCAGTCCTAGTGTATCTCGTTATACTTATTCCAGGGGCGATTTTAGTCGCTCTACCCGGAGGGATTGCTGCAGCCGGCAAGGTCTATGATGAGGCACGGATAATTCAGTATTTGAAGTACGGTGATCCGATTAATCCTGGACAATGGGAACAACTTGACCTTGTTACAGATATGACTCGGGCCAAGGCAGCACATCTTCATGATGTTTCTAAGCAATTCTCAAGATGAGTTGACGTCTATGGTATTTCTTTCCATTCCGACGAATGTACTGTCTATCTCCACAGTGACCCCATCTCTCTCCGGTGGGGTCACTCCCCTATTTTCAATCAGTGAGGTTTTGAAATGAGTTGGCCAAGTAATTATCCAGACTCTCCCGACGATGATAGAGTAATCGCAGAATCAAGTTCCTCTGCGCCACCACAAACTGGGATATTAAAGGACTTCAAAGTGGGCTTCACACTTGCTGTAAAGAACATTCTATCATTTGGTCTGGCGATGCTAGGAATCATCATTGTCACACTACTACTTCTTGCGGTTATTCTACTAATTGTCATCGTACCAGTACTGATCACAATGGGAGTTCCATTTCTGATCTGGTTGGTAGAGTCAATGGTTGCAGGACTCCAAGCAACTAGCGGTCTTACGCTCATACTATTGATCATGTTTCTAATCCTACCACTTCTTGGACCATTCTTCGTTGCCCTTGGCGCATTATTTGGGATGGCGAGAGAACTTGTAGAAAGTGATGGGACTCAGGCAGAAAGCGCATTCTCATGGTATGGGAAGAGAGGTTTCTCTCTGTTAGGCGGGGGAATTCTGCATTTCCTCATCACTCTTGCACCATTGATAATTGCATTCCTCTCAATCTCTTATCCTGTTTGGAACCCACCAACAAACGAGGAGCTTGAAATATTGATTCCAGTGATTGTAGCTTGGATCATCCTAGTGAATGGAATGCTCTCGCTCACATTTCCTGGAATCATAGATGGCCTATCAGCAGTACGAGCAGCAGCGAGGTCGGTGAGGTTAACATGTCAGTTCCCAGGTCGTGTACTTGGAGCTTGGTTCTTAATTGTTCTAATCGTCGGAGTTCCACTTCTGCCCATATTCAATGAGTTGGCATTCCTCTGGAGTCCATTTCTCCCAGAGGTTGTTCTTGAACCATATAGACCCATAGCTATCCTTGCGATGGTCTTCATTATAATTCCAGCAGTGTCTATAATCCTTACACGAATCTACATGATTCTGTCAGCTAAGGTCGATGCAACCTATACACAAGGAGGTGAATGATTTTGAATCCTAAAGTATCAACTAAACCAATCAAGGAATTTGAGGTTGTAACAAATCCTAAAATCATCAAATTGCTACTGGATAAGACACGGAAGGATATTGTGTTCAAGTATTTGATTAATGAACCGATGACAGTTAAACAACTGTCAGTAGCCATGAAGAAAAAACCGGGTACTGTACTTCATCACGTACAGAAACTGAATGCTGCAGGCATCATTGATCTTGTTGAAACACGTGAAACTCCAAGAGGTATTGTTGAGCGGTACTATCGAGCGGTTGCACGAGAGTTCCGACTCGGAATAAGTGAGAGAATGAGTGCTTATGATGAAGAACCGAAAGCTATGACTGACAGAGCGAAAGCTACTGTTCTAGGCCTTTCTACTTTAGGCATTGAGATAACAGAATCAGAGTTAGATTATGCGCGTTCCATTCTTCAGAAATTGATTAATAGGGAATCTGAAATCTCTCGAGTCTATGACTCCCCCAACAATCATGCATTCCAGAGTCTTCCGCCAGCAACTCGCAAAGAAGTGGCTTATAGAATGTCGCAGTTCCTGCTCGCACGAGATGGAAATTATAGAAAGACACTCTCAGAATGGCATGATATCATTGCAAAATATCTTAGGCAAATTGAAGCAGAAGGTGTTTGAGGATGGCATTTGAGATCGGGATTATTCCAGCATGGTTGATTGCGTGTATTCTACCAATCATTGCAGTTTGTGCCTTCATCCTGTTCATTCCATTTTTGAAGAACAAGAAAGGCAGTCGAATACGAAGATACCTATCATATCTCATAACTCCGCCCCGATTTGACTCTGAGGACACAACTTGGAGACAGGACAGGGTCAAGCTGTACTTTTACTACCTAGGACTTGTGCTGTTTATAGTTACCTTCATGATTAGCGAATTCTACGAAGTGATGTTTGATCTTTTACTGCCTGTTTCACAGGGTAGTACAGGTGAGTTTAGGATTGTTTCAAGTGTAATGTTCCGAGGTCTCTTCAATGCTGGATGGGTCGGTTCACTTCCTTGGATGGGATTGACAACCTATCATGAAACGTGGAGTTGGATACTATTCACAGCAGCCTTCACAGATAACCCACTCTTCCTTAGTAGCATTATCGAGATTCTATTCCTAATCTCAATGGGAGTGGGAGTTGTATTTCTGTTGCCCCTTGCAGTAAAAAGCATTAGACATGCATTTCTACCATCAATGTTTTTCTATCTGACTGGAATGATGGTCTTTTCGAAAGCAGCGGTAGGGTGTTTCGCCACCGGATTGGCTCTCGCCTTTGGTAGGGAGTTAGAATATGGTTCGCTTGTTGTTACTGGACCAATGATTTTTGGTCTTTGGTATGTAGTAGTAATTGGGTTCTTTGTAGTATTAGGCATATTTGCAATGTTCACGCTTATTGGAAAAAGACTGTGGAAGGTACATTATCCCAACGCAGTGCTCCGAAGATGGTTCATCATATACATCGCTCTATGTTTCTGGGGTGGACTTGCGGTTACAATGATACTGGTGTGATCAAGATGGAAAGACTACAGGTACTGTCGATTCTCTCAATCTGTTCAATCCTATTGATGCTCCCTGTTGTTACATCTCAGGGAGCTTCAGTGGCGCAAACTGAGATTGCGAGGGATTATTGGCCTACTTTTGAATGGTTGAACACAACACCTGAAGAACAGGGATTGGACTCAAACATACTAAATCATATTGATGAAACTATAGTTGCAGACGATATCAATCTTGATTCGGTTATTGTAATCAAGAATGGGTATATTGTCTATGAGAAATACTATAATTACTGGACAAAGACTATGTCTCATACAATTCAATCATGCACAAAGAGTTTCATGTCTGCACTCATTGGAATCGCAATCGATATGGGTTACATTGACAATGTGAGTCAGCCAATTCTAAGTTTCTTTCCCAACTACACAATTGACAACTGGGATCCAAGGAAGGAAAACATAACCCTATTTCATTGCATAACAATGTCAACCGGTCTTGAGTACCATGAGGTAGACATACCATATTCAGACCCAGCAAACGATCTGTTTGCGATGTATGATAGTCCAGACATGTGGGAGTACGTTCTTGATCGACCTATGCAATACGATCCAGGAACTCACTGGTCATATAACTCAGGTGGCATAGAACTGCTGGGTGGAGTCATTGAACAGACCACAGGATATAGTGTTGCTGATTTTGCTGAAGAATTTCTGTTTGATAGAATTGGAATTGATTTCTTCAGTTGGTGGACTGTGCCAGCTAGTGGTCAATATGGATGCAGTGGTGGTCTTCGCCTCAGACCAAGAGACATGGCCCGTTTTGGGTATCTATACCTTAACAATGGCACCTGGAACGGAACTCAGGTTATTTCTTCCGAGTGGGTAGCTGAATCAACACAGATGTACTTTGACACAGGAAGTTGGTATTACTATGGATATACTTGGTGGGGGGTACCAAATCAGCCATTCTATGAGGCAACTGGACACTATGAGCAGAAGATTTACGTTATACCAGAGCATGACATAGTGGTTGTGATCACAGGCGATATTGCAGATGAGGACTGGCATCCTACGGATTATTTTGTGATGGAATATGTTATACCATCATCAACAGATGACAATTCTCTAGACCCTCAATTCATTGTTGATATAATCGTTCTAGTGATCATCATTATTCCAATACCAATAGTAATAGCAAGACGAAAATTCCAGAGCTGAATAGTGGTATGGCGAAGTAAAAGACCGTCATGTATTTTGGTGTCAATTTACGGTAGAAGGTAAAAAGGAAATATACAGGCTCTAATAAGAGCCTGTAGTGATATTTTTTCGTTATTAGTAACTAGTATCTGCGACGTCTATCGCGGCCACCATAGCTACCTCGGTCACGTCGGTCTCTACCGCCATAACCACCGCCGCCTCCGTAGCTTCCGCCACCTCGGCCGCCGTAGCCACCTCCACCGTATCCACGACCTCCGCCTCCACCGTATCGGCGGCGACGATCGTCTTCGTGCTCCTCAGCACTCATATCAACCTCTTCATTGACTTCTTCAATAGCATCCTCAGCCTCAGCGAGTTCGCCATATTTCCCAATATTAAGTCGGAGGTTACCTCGGAATAAGCCAGTGTAACCGTTTTTCAGAGTGTAGGTTGTACCTTCCTTGATATCATCTATGGAAGCATCCCATAAAGGCACTTGAACACAACCAGTTGAGTCACCAACTGTTGCATCTGCAACTCGGTGAGTCTCTCCATCCCTTCGGGATGAAACTTCTCGCTCTTCACCAATTCCAACCACCTTGAAGGAGATTGTAATATTCTTCATTCTTGGCTTTAACTCAGCCACTGTAGCCTCAATAGGCTCACGTTCTTGATATCCCATCGTATATTCTCTCAATTGTTCAATCGCAGGTCAAACAAAACCAGGGTATGCTTCAGCGGGTATGTGTGCGTAATCGTGTATGACCCCTCACCAGACCACTAGTAGAAGGCGCCTTGAACTTGGAATTCCTGCACACTCTCGCTGGGGACAATCCCTTAAGAACTTGTGGACAATGGCTTTTTTGAACAACTTCCACAATTATTATTATCCGGGGTTACAAATCGTAACTGTCCTATAATGAATTCGAAATTAAAGGTCATTGCAGGTGCAGTGCTCGTAGTTGTTGTAGTAGTGGTACTGTTTAGTCCAGGGTTGTTCGTCAACCAACCACCTGAGGAATTGTCTGAAGAATTTCCAGATTTCTTCACAAAGAATGAAGATTATTTCATCACACGTATTGGATCAGTTCCCAATATCAATGGTGACACCTATCAACTTGAAGTGACTGGACTAGTTGACAATCCAACTAGCTTCACCTTAGAGGAACTGAGAGCGCGTAATATGACGAATCTACCTCTCACTGTTGAATGCATTGGCAACAGTAGAAATGGAGAATTAGTTGGAACTGCAAATTGGACAGGATTCATCGTTTATGATTTACTTCAATCTCTTGGCATCGATGAGAGTGCTACAGGAGTGAAATACACAGCTGCAGATGGATACTACGCATCACACACCTTACAACAGCTAGAGAATAACGGAGTACTTGGTGCGCTCTATATGAACGGAGAAGAGATACCACCTATACAGGGATATCCTCTTCGAATTCTCAATCCGGGATATTATGGCATTAAACAACCTGCATGGGTGATTGGGATAGAGGTCATTGATAGACCACTTGAAGACTATTGGGAGGACCGTGGTTGGGACACATCACCTCCAATAGCTATAGATTCAAAGATCTTCTTCCCAACAGGATATTCATCAGTCAATGTTAGTCAAGAGGTAAAGGTTGGTGGATGTGCTTTTGGTGGTACACGCGTGAAACTGGTTGAGTATACCATTGATGATGGTGCGACATGGCATGATGCACCTATAATTCAACAGATAGATGCAGACAATGTCTGGGTATTCTGGCAGTTCACTATTAGCTTTTCAGAAGCTGGTGCAAAAACAATCATGATACGAGCGACAGATATCAATGATAATCAACAACCTCAAATTGATCCTGAGCCTTATGATGGTTACAATGCGTGGCCAGTCATAACCCTAACTGTAGTTTCACCGTAGCAATTCGAAGTTCCCGAACTGTAATATATCATTAAATATCATTCAGTTGCGTAATTGGTGGTTAAACTTGAAGAGTATGAAGATTTATGTTGCAGGTCCATATAGCGGGTCCACAATGGAGGAGATTGAGGAGAATGTCAGAAAGGCGATGGAAGCAGGCCTCCGGATTTGGAAGAAGGGGCATTTTCCGTATATCCCTCATCTTACCCATTGGCCCGACCTTTTGGCAAAAGATCTTGATATAGAGATGGAGTGGGCAGACTATATGAACTGGCACGCACCATGGGTCGATCATTGTGATGCATTGTTTCTAATGGCAGAATCAAAAGGGGCACTATTGGAGTATGACAGAGCCAAGAAAGAGGGTAAACTAATTTTCCACACACTGGAAGAAATACCCACTGTTGAAAGATCTCTGACGTGGGTTCATAAGTTCGTCAATAAAACCACATGAGTGTCATCAGATATTGTAGCCCTCGATTTCAAAACCGAGAGGGTTTTCGTAATGATTAACCAACTATCCAACCTAAGGTCCACTAAAACGGTGTCTGCGTGAATTAGCCAAAGGGTTATGCACTGCTAAGTTGATTATAACTAATGACCCAAAGGGATTATCTTATTCTTTAGTCACTTGATTCATTCCTGCAAGACCTAGACAAAAGATAGCAATTCCAATCAAGGTCATATCGACAACTTGACCTAGTAATGGAAGAACTATTGCTGCAACACCCATGGCGAGGGCAACTGCGTATAGAATGAAGAGTAGAAATTTTGTAGGGGACATCTCATCTGACATTGTTAACGTCCTCTCCTTTTACAAACCAGTCTTTCTGGTTACTACACGGATACATGGCGGTATTTGAAGTGATAGGTTAGTTTCATTTACGATTTTTGAGTGAATTAATGAATATTGAATCACAATGAGGGATGTGTTTTTATTAATTAGAGATACAGTCTGAGTTTTGAGTGTGTAACGTTTATGGCCAATCTCTATCATCGGGCATTGAGCGTCGGAAACCTGAATCCAGATGCTAGGCAATTCATTTCTCGAGCAACAAGTCTAATGTTAGTATACAGTTTCGGAGTGATGTTAACGAACACATTCCTGATTTTACAAGCATTGGAATTCGTTTCCCTCACAGAGTTGTCTTTGATACTTGCGGTTCAGTTCGCCATTCAGGCCGGTGTCAGCTATCCAGCTGGTGCTATAGGAGATTGGATTGGACAAAGGTGG
>JBHLPA010000050.1:0-7454 GCA_048939935.1 Promethearchaeota archaeon
CCAGAAACGTAGTCTGTAATAATGAATGGACCGCAGGTCACATGTGGATCTGAGCTAAGCACAGGATTCCATGAGCTCCATCCAGAGATACCGATACTTGAGAATATGTGTTGTGGTATAATGAAATCGAATGCAAATGATTCAAAGTGCCAGTATGATTCTGAGTCGAACTCAAGGATGACTCGATATGATGTAGGGGCATATGCGGCAACCAACTCCGTCAGGTCAACGCCCATTGGATTACCATATGCTGCACTATCAACATAGTAGTTGAAAGAGTATGCAACATCGTCAGCAGTCAATGGTGTTGCATCACTCCAGGTTGCATTTTGCAAAATATCAATCGTGAACCTAGTGTGATTTTCTGTAATTGATGGATTGTCTGCATGAGTTTCCATGGTGTAGTTTGTAGCCAGATATGGTACTATCTCCCCCTCTGGGCCATATTTGAATAAGCTCATGTAGAGGTTATCAAGAACTGTCATGGTGGATGCGGAGTTACTCGTCATGAAATTGAAGGTGTCTACATCAAATGGCAAGGCAATATCAAAGAAACCTCCATAGGGTCCACCTTCAGCTAAAGTCAGGTGTGTCTTGATATTTGTCCATGTATTGGCCACACCTTTAGCTTGGTCGTTAATCTGCCCCTCAAATTGATCCGTCCTGTATGCGGAGAAGAAATTGTTAGAATAAATCATTATTTCGGGACATTGAAAGATGATGATTTTCTGCATCTCAGTGATTGCTTCTAAAACACCAGCATAAGTTGGGTCATTAAGAAGTTTGTCAGCCCAAAAATCAAAGGATTCATTCTGAAACATTGAAGGATTCTGGTATGGTACATCATGGTAGTCTGATCCATAATTGTAAACCATCCATGTTGGATTGTAGCCGCCAAAACTCACACCATAGAATACTATATCAAAATCCCCATGGTTATTTAATTGACTGAGGATTTCATAGATATCTGTTGGTACAGAAGTTGCATCAATACCTATTGCTGTAAGCGCGTCTGCAGCCAATTCACCAATATCTATTGCTAATTGAGAACTCGAAGCAACCTCAATGGTGACGCTGAAATCACTCCCGTTTTCTGCTTCTCTCCAGCCATCATCATCAATATCCACAAAACCAGCATCATCTAATGTCTGATTCGCTAGAATGATATTCTGATCGTAGTATGAATATAGGAGGCTACCCTCAATACTCCAAGGATTTGCAGGTGGAAGCGGGGAATCTATCGGAACAGAGTTTCCATCAAGCAGAGTTGCTGATGCATCAGTCTTGTTTAGAGCGAATGCAAACGCTCTACGAAATGCAGTGATGTTGAGTGGGTATACATCGCAGTTGATGACAAATTTACCATATCCATTTCTAGTATGATTTACAACTTCTATATTTGGATCAGCCTCTAACGCGTTGATATAGACTGGATCAACGGTGTCCCCTATCATATCAACTTCATCATTTTGCAAAGCAAGTATTTGTTGGTCATTCTGCGATATGACTTTATAGACCACCTTGTCTACATAGGGTCCACCTTTTACATCATCTAGCTTCATCGCGTCTGTTGTTGGATTTGAAAATCCAACCAGCATCAGCATAATGAGTAATCCTAAGATTGCATGTCGTTTCCTCAACGGACTCCGCTCCATTCAATTTGTGCGATTGTCCTATTGCTTTTAGGTTCTCTGTTTTTGTCTGACCTACATACTTATTAATAAATACACAATTGTTAATAATTATGAAGGAATACGATCTCATTGTCATTGGCTCAGGTGCGGGTATGAACATAGCTTCTGACGCATATCAACAGGGACTTAGAGTAGCAGTTATCGAACATGGTCCAATGGGAGGCACCTGTCTTAATCGCGGTTGCATACCTACTAAGATTCTCACATATGTCGCGGACATTATTACACAAGCAAGGCATCTCGAAGAACTTGGTGTTGAAATCGACATCAAGAAGATAGACTATCCATGGATAATGAAGAGGATGCGAGATGAGGTTGATGGTGACAGTACGATGCAAGGTGAGTCCGTCGATGAAGCAGAAGGCATTGACTGGTATAAACAAACTGGAGCTTTTGTGGATGACTACACTCTTGAAATCGAGGGGGAGCGAATCAAGGCTCCTAACATAATCATCGCTGCAGGTTCAAGACCACTGGTCCCTGATATCAAAGGGCTTGACAAAGTGAAGTATCTCACAAATGATGGAGCTCTTCACCTGATGAAACAGCCGAAGTCGATGTTGATTATAGGTGGAGGATATATAGCAACGGAATTTGGTCACTTCTTTTCAGCTGTTGGGACTGAAGTCACAATCATTGGAAGAAACAAGTACCTTGTGAAGAAAGAGGATTCTGATATTTCAGATATTCTCAAACAGGAACTCTCGAAAAGGATGAAAGTTTTCACAAATCACGAAGTTATTGAGGTCAAAGAAGAGAATGGAGAGAAGATAGTTATTGCAGAGGACCGAGAATCAGGTTTAAAGCAGGAGTTTCGTGGTGAAACCATCCTACTTGCAGCGGGGAGACAATCGAATGCTGATCTATTCAAACCTGAGAAGACAGGAGTGAAGGTTGACAAGAACGGGTGGATAGTTGTTGACGATAACTTCAGGACTAGCAAGAAGGGAATATGGTCATTTGGGGATGCAATAGGTCGTTATCAATTCAGGCACGTTGCTAATGATGAGTCGCAGATTGTGTGGTATAACCTCGTAAGAACGTTGAATGCTCAGCACGAAGAAAGCAAACCAGAGCTTCTCACTATGGATTATCATGCAATACCACATGCAGTTTTTTCTTATCCACCAATCGCAACTGTGGGGATGACGTTGAAAGAGGCTAAAGAGTCAGGATTCAATCTTCTGGTAGGACAAGCAGACTACTCAATAGCAGCAAAAGGTTTTGCAATGGGAGATCCAGCATCGCTGGTTAGAGTCATCGTAGATGCAGATAGTAGAAAGATCCTAGGAGCCTCGATAGTAGGGCCCTATGCACCAATCCTGATTCAGGAAATCATCAACCTGATGTACACGCCGCAAGGAACATATCAGCCCATGTTTCAAGCTATACATATACACCCAGCATTACCGGAGGTTGTTCAAAGAGCATTTGGTCGACTGGCTCCCATCGATGGAAACCATTCTCATCATCACCATCACTAATCAACCTGGTAGTATTGGACATTTGTGGGAAAGCAAGCTCAGAATCCTTTATCAAGAGGTATAGTTCACCCTAGAGAATTATGCAGGAATATGACCTCATTGTTATTGGTTCAGGGGTCGGAATGAGAATCCTAGGGTTAGCCCATGAGTACGGATTGAAATCCGCGGTTATTGAACAGGGACCAATAGGAGGCACCTGCCTGAATAGAGGTTGTATCCCAACCAAAATTCTGACATATCTCGCAGATGTCATTATGGAATCTAAACAAGTCAGTAAATTAGGTGTCAATTTTAAAATCACTGACATAGATTATCCCGAGATAATGCAGAGGATGAAAGATCAGGTCAAAACTTTGAGTGACCGACAACTTGGAATGATTAATGATGTCAAGAACATTGATCTCTATCAAGGAACAGGAGCATTCATCGGAGAGAATGTGTTAGAGGTCAGTGGGAGGAAACTTACAGCATCAAGCATTATCATAGCATCTGGTTCTCGTCCTCTAATACCAAGAATAAAGGGTATCGATGAAGTGGAATATCTAACAAATGACGAAGCACTGCAGCTAATGGTGCAACCAAATTCAATGCTAATTGTTGGAGGCGGATATGTTGCAGCAGAGTTTGGCCACTTTTTCTCAGCTGTTGGGACTGATGTAACAATCATAGGAAGAAATGAGTATCTTGTCAAGAATGAGGATACAGATGTGTCCACACTTCTTAAAGATGAGCTCGCGAAAAGGATGAATGTCTATACAAACTATGAAGTTATTGAGGTAAAGGAAGAGGATGGTCAAAAGATTGCAGTATCCAGAAATCGCGAAAGCGGTGAAATAGAGAGGTTCAAGGGCGAAGTTCTTCTCATTGCCGCAGGTAGAAGATCAAATGCGGATATTCTTCATCCAGAAATGACTGGAGTTCAAGTAGACGAGAATGGTTGGATTATAGTTGACGATTACTTCAGAACCAGCAAGATGGGAATATGGGCTCTTGGTGATGCTATTGGTCGATATCAATTTCGACATGTTGCTAACGAGGAGTATCGAGTTCTCTGGCATAATATGATGCAGCAGCATGAGAATGATTACAGGAAAATGAAGTATGATGCCATTCCTCGGGCAGTTTTCTCATATCCCCCAATTGCTACAGTGGGAATGACATTAAGAGAAGCAAAGAATGCAGGTTTCAAAATACTGGTTGCAGAAACGGACTATTCTTGGGTTGCCAAGGGTTTTGCGATGGGAAATCCGCCCAGTTTGGTCAGAATCATTGTTAATGAAGAAAGTAGGAAGATACTGGGATCTACAATTGTTGGCCCACATGCGCCTATATTGATTCAAGAAATAATCAACCTGATGTACACCTCAGAAGGTACAGATGAGAAACTGTTTGAGGCAATTCATATCCATCCAGCATTATCGGAGGTTGTGCAACGAGTTCTCTACAAACTTTCTCCGCTGGAGGGACAGAATTAACCAGACAATGTCTATGTAACCATCATTATTCTGATGGGAATCATGGCATCAAGAAATACAACGGGGATATCAATACCTACATCATCTTGCGAAGGACTTTTTTGAAGGAACTTCTAATTGATACTTAAAGGTGCTTTAGAATGGGAAAGCAAGTAGGTGTCATCTCAAGATACTTTCACAAGATTAGTGTGGCAGCTATGATACTAGAGGACACACTAAATGTTGGAGACAAAATCCGCATCGAAGGAACAACCACAAATTTCGAGATGGTTGTAAAATCAATGCAGGTTGATAGAGCAGAGATAGAGTCAGGAGCCAAAGGTCAGGAGATTGCAATCAAAGTACCGGATCGTGTTCGTGAAAAAGATATAGTCTATCTTATAGAGTGAATAAGAAAGTGCATCGGATGCAGGAATGACCAGCATCCTACGCGATGTATGTTAGATCTTATCAAGAACTTCTTGCAAGCACCTGACATCCTCAATATTGGTAGGATCGACTAAGAGACCAGCTGTAATGACTTTCTTCTCACCTGGTTTTAGCCAAGTTAGACCATTGATACCTCCAAGAAGCATCATCTCACCAAGTGTTGCAGCAATCATCCTGGATTCATTACCAGCTATCATAAAACCAAATCCCGTAGTATCCTGAGTATTCTGAGGTTTCAGCCATGCATAATTCTTGCTTGGCGTTACTGCTATGGGAACCATTCCTTGTTTTAATTCAGTTACCTCATTGTCCCATTCAGTTTGATAACTAAATCCGGCGAGCTGCTTACTAAGATCAGGATCAACCATCAACAAAGGCCAGAATTTCATAGGTGCGCCAGTTTTGTTGGTGATTACCCATTGGATGAGCACAAGAGGACTCCTAGCAGTCGTAAGATACCTCAACTTGAATTCAACGCCCTTAGCAAGCTTCTGTATCTTCCCTACCCATTCAATTTCAACTCCTTTCCAGTATCCGACTTCAATATTCTTCCCAGACATCTTCTCCTTGTTTGTTCTGGCCTTGTCTAGGTCTTCGCCCATATCATCATCAAAGACTATTGGTTGTACACCACCGTAGTAATTATCAAAGAACCCTCCAGGTTTGGGAGCAGGTGTCGGAAACGAATTTGCAAGAAATTCAACATTCTTTTCATTCTTCAGAGATATCAGACAACCACCGAAATCAGGAGAAACCGTGTATTCAATCAGTCCATTCTTTACACGAAATACTTTCAACCCTTGATCAACATCATTCAACACTTCCACACTGCCTTTAGATGAACCCAAATTAATCAGTTGTAGGGGCTTTCTCACAAGCCAATCAGATTCGAATTCAACCAATCCCTTATGAATTCCAAATTCATCGGGAATATTTGAATCAGGCTTTAGTTTCAAATCAAAGGTTGTGTCATGAGTGAATTGAATTGCTCCTGATGCAATAGATCCCTCTACTTTTGCTTCCATTTCAGTATCTTTAGGTGTCAATGAGGCACTCCAACCCATTGGGGCAACATATCGAAGTACGCCGTTAAGAGGAACAATAGTGGATTTTGTTAGCTCTATTGTACCTTGAGCATCTTGGAGGTATGGAATAGCAATTGGATTGGAGTCAAGGTTAACCAATGGTTTTGTTGATAGTTGCCTGTAAGATTCCACAGGATCTTCGAAGTAGCCATTGACTAGAGTGTGCCAGAGTCTTCTCACATGAGACCAACCTTGTACACCATATACAAACCAAAGTTGTGATAATCTACGAGTTTCTTTTGGTTCGAGTGTGACTTGGGGATAACTAAGCATGTTTATCTGACCATCGCCTAATCGAACTTCTTCAATCTTTGAATGGTCCCACAGCTGCCCTTTGAACACACCTTCTTGTTCAGTGGCAATCCAACCCTCTGAAAAAGTAGAAGGCGCTCCTGGAATAGCAGGATATCCAGTATAGAAATTACCAAGCTTCTCCTTTAGGACTCCAGAAGATAAAGGCACATACATTGTTCCCTCTGAGAAGCTGATACCACCACCTCTCCCATAAAGTCGAAGTTGGAATGTTTCACTCTCACTGTTGGTATTCGTAACCCAGACCTCGTGAATGATGATACCTTTTCCATGCTCAAATCTTACACGATCTTCAAGATCAAGAGGGCGATTTGGATGAGTCGCCTTCATAGCAACAATGGTTTCCCCATCTGATTCAGTCACACTAGTTTCACGCTCAGCGAATCTGAAAGGATTAATACCAAATGGAGGACCGATTGCAGAGCGGACTTGAAACCTTGTTTCCATTGCACTATATTGATTCTGAATCCGAAGAATTGCACCTTCTTCATTGAAGAATGCATTATAAATCGGTGATACAATCACTTGACGTCTATGAATGTCATCATGACCGATAGCAATACCCTTCTCTCCAAGACAAAAGATGGGAATTCTAAATTTCCGTGTTGTTACCTTCTGGTCTTTCCCTGAATCAATCTCAAGAGATACCCAAATATCATAAGATCCTTCCTTGACTTCCGGTTCAGAGCTTACCTTGAGATTAGTACCACCAAATCCTTCAGCAGCTAATTTGATTGTACCACTATCCGGTGTCACTGATATTGGTTCCGTTATCGAATCAATTAGTAGTTTAGCAGTACCCTTTGATGGGAGGTTATTTACTACTGTTACAGGAATGGATGTTTTACCCCCAGAAACAATGCGCACTGGTCCCCACCGGGTCTTTATCTCCGCGGCAGGTTGAACCTTTAATCCAGAAACAAGCTCTGATTTCTGCCCATCAACTTCTAGTTTGGTTGTAATCGCGGGAGACTT
>JBHLPA010000050.1:7464-7848 GCA_048939935.1 Promethearchaeota archaeon
GAGCTGATGGATTTAGGTGATAACTGACATTCCACTCAAGTTTCTTTCCTGATTCGATTCTCTTTGAAACCGAGGAATCACCATCCCAAACTAGGCCCTCAAATCCCTCTAAGTTGGCAGAAACCACAATCTCTGAGTTAGTATCGTTTTCAATCACTAAGGTATACTCATAATGCAATCCACAAAGAACCTGATGAGAATTAGTTTTAGCCATGACTTTGAGCCGAGATTCACCAAACTTTCGATCTACAGAGGATATCCCACGACCATACCGATCCACAACAACTGACAACTCATCATTTCCATTTGCAAACTTGTATGGATAAACAGCTAATCCATCAATCTCATATTCATCAGGAGCTTGAGTTGGTTCTCTAACGTGTA
>JBHLPA010000050.1:7858-10603 GCA_048939935.1 Promethearchaeota archaeon
GTACATCATACCAATCACTATTGCCGCTAAGTGGTACAAAGAAAGGGCGACAGAGGGGATGATGTAGGATTCCGGGTATGTAATCCTCCATCTGGACACCGCTGATTTCGGGATTCCACATCATTCCAATCTTCTTGTAAAGTGGAACAGCCTTCATGTTTCCAGCCCAAGTGTTCAGATCAACTCGCGTGTATCCTTTTTTGGATGCACGTTCGATTGACTCTAAGAGCAGACGTTTTCCAACCTTCTTTCCAAGTGCTTCTGGTGAAACACCCAAAGTGCCAATGTACGCAGCTTCAGTATCACGCCAGTGCGCAAAAAGAGTGCAAGAACCAACTGGTTTCTTCTGTTCTGTATCAAGAGCAATTAAAATTGCTAGTGCATCTGATTTTCCAAACTGTTTGTGTACACGTTCCGCAGTATATGGTACGCCCTGAGTGAATCCTCCAGGCCATAATTCGTCCCAAGTGTTCCACATTCCAGCGATATCTTCAGCTAGAGATTCATCATAATCGAGTAGTTCAATATTCATCTCGTCAGTCATTTCTACACCAATCCGATACGTTGTGGCGAAACTACTAAAGACTGGTCACAAGATATGCTGTTTTTGGGCCTTACTGACCAGAATTGTGACCATCATATGACCAGTATTGAATGATTTAGTAGGTAAAGCCTTCAGATTATTCAAGAAATACCTCTCGATTTCAGCATAAAACATAGAGCCACTTCTTAGGGTCGCATATTGTTACTAGGCACTCTGAGTCTACTTCATCATCCTACTTGTTCCTTCACGAGAAATAAGCTCGTCGCCATCGCCAATCTCTATATTCTCATACCTCGACATTACAAATAACAAATCAGAGAGTCGATTTATGTATTTGACGAGTTGTTCATTAACAGGATTCAGACTTGCATAATAGACAATTCGTCTTTCAGCACGACGACAGACAGTTCTACTGACATGAAGAAATGCAGCAGCCTTTGTCCCGCCGGGTATCACGAAGTTAGTAAGAAGCGGTAATTCTTCAGATAATTCGTCAGCAATCCGCTCTAGGTATTCAACATCTTCTACTTTGACTCTCTGCAAATTCTTAAGTGGGTCACCTGCATCAAGAGAATCTGTATTGGTGGCGAGCTCAGCATTGATGAGAAAGAGCTTCTGCTGGATTTCGTGTATATATTGAGCAGTCCTCTCTGATGCATGGACCTTAGCCACACCTAAGGTCGTGCCTAGTTCATCCACAGTTCCATATGCCTCAACTCGGGGATCATCCTTACCTACCCGTTCCCCTGAGAGAAGACCTGTCTTTCCTTTATCACCAGCTCGTGTGTAGATTCTTTTTGACACGCTACCACCAAGTTGAGATTCATCCAAGTTTAGATGATTAGCTTTTCTCTCTACACCTAATATGGCAGTAGCTAACATACATGCCCCTTAAATACAACCTCAGCGAAGTCGTGATTTATCGGAGTTATTGTGATGTCACAAAAAAAGAAGAAACTTGAACTTGAAGAATTATTAGCACTGCCTACTAATTTTTGGGGAGCTCTTGGTAAGACCAGTGACAAAATCGTCTATATTTCAGACAAGACGGGACCTCCAGAGCTGTATATGCTTGACTTGGACACTATGGAGTTCTCTCAGCTGACTGATGGCAATTTTCCTAAATCTCCTAAGGGTTTTCATAAGTGGGCTCCAGATGATTCGTATGTACTCTTCACTAAAGATCCTATTGAAGGTAATGAGAAATATGACATCTATGCCATTTCAATCCCAGATAGGAAAATTACTCAACTAACAAATACGCCTGAAAATCGGGATGATTTAGGAGAGGTAAGTCATGATGGTAAATGGATTGTCTTCTCCTCCGACCGTTCAGGAGGTGTCGCCCAGCTATTCAGAATGAAGGTTGATGGCACTGATGTCATTCAATTGACCGATCACGTCCGTCCAGTCGCATCCTGGTATGAATTCTGGATATCCCCGGATGATGAATGGATAGCCTATACTGCAAATGACACTGAGAATTTACGGAATCTAGATGTCTGGATCGTAAGAAGTGATGGATCAGAGAAAAAGATGCTTTACTCTGCAAAGGAGGGGTCGCAAGATATCGCTGCAGATTGGTCAAAAGATGGTTCAAAACTACTGTTTCTATCAGACCAGTCAGGGATTGAACGCGCGGGAATCTATGATTTAGAAACTGGTGAAGTAAGTTGGTTTGGAAAAGGAATCCATCCAGAAACCCCAATGGTATTCACGCCAGACTCTGAACAAATACTCGTTCAGCGAAATGCAGATGCGGAAATGAAACTCATTCTATATGATGTGAATTCCGGAGAAGAGATTCCTCTTAAGATTCCGCCAGGCTCTGCTGGAGGTCGACATTTTACTGTGGATGGAACTCGGTTTTTAATCGCTCACCAGGATTCTATTCATCGTATGCGCTACTTGCTCTATGATATTACTAATCACACATACAAAGAGATTATTCCTGCTGAATATGGAGGTTATACATCCGATGACTTTCAGCCAGATGAATACATCAGCTACAAATCCGATGATGTGACAATTCATGCCATTCTCTACAAACCAAAGGAATTACCTCCTGATAAAAAATTACCAGCAATTATAATGCCTCATGGAGGGCCTACAGCTCATTATTCAAGACTGTTTAATGTATTTTCTCAAGTTTTGGTAGACAGAGGGTATGTTGTCTTGCTGCCCAATGTGAGAGGGTCAAC
>JBHLPA010000051.1:0-6992 GCA_048939935.1 Promethearchaeota archaeon
TGTAGTTGAGAAAAACCAGCTATCGCAAGAAGCAATCGCTGACATTCTTTCTGGCACTATAACCCCAGATGAGAGGCTAGGAGACCTCTCAGCTCAGGTAGCGGCAAATCATGTTGGTGGAAAACGACTCAGAGAGGTTGCAGGGACATTTGGGTGGCCCACACTACTGAGAACTTTTAGAGAGTTATGTGACTATTCAGTCTCTAGAATGAAATATGCACTCACAGATTTCGTAGGAGAAGAAGCAACTTTCAGAGATATACTTGACAGTGATGGAGCAGGGGGGTGGGACATTCCAATCTCTATATCTCTAAAAATCAATGAGGACAGAGTACTTGTCAACTTCAAGGAAACCTCCAAACAAGTCAAGGGAAATGTGAATTGCCCAATTGCTTCGACTCTCTCCTCAGTCTATTACGTTTTCATTGCTCTATTTGGACAAGATATTCCTGTCAATGAAGGGTGCTGGAGTGTCATTGATGTTGAGGTTCCTAAAGGCTCTTTGTTGAATCCAAAATATCCTGCAGCTGTTTCAGCAGGAAATGTCGAAACTTCTCAAAGAATAGTAGATGTGACACTAGGAGCACTTGCACAGATTGCACCAGATTTGGTCCCTGCTGCAAGTCAAGGAACAATGAACAACCTGACAATTGGAGGAGTTGATGGAAGAACAGGGAAACCATTCTCTTTCTATGAAACCATCGGAGGAGGTTCAGGTGCTGCAAAAGGGAAACCTGGGACCAGTGGAATTCATACCCACATGACCAATACTCTGAATACACCGATTGAATCGCTGGAAACAGAATATCCGCTTATGATTCAGAAGTACTCCATAAGAAGAGAAACAGGTGGTAATGGTAAGTGGAAAGGTGGGGATGGCATAGTCCGGGAAATCAAAGTTCTCACCGACAAATGCGTTATATCAATTCAGTCTGAGAGAAGGAATTCACGTCCTTGGGGAATCAATAGAGGAGAGGCTGGAAAGTCAGGAGAGAACACTCTGTTCTATGGTGGGAAAATCCACTCTCTCGAGGCAAAATCAACTGTTATAGTGCCAAAAGGGACTGTAGTGAGAATTGAAACTCCTGGTGGAGGAGGATTTGGGCCGCCCCCATCAATAAAGAGGTAATTGAGTCTAAACTGCAACTGAAATGGACCCGTCGACCGCATTGATCTTAAGAGTCTGTTTTTTCGCTCCAGCAGTAACCGTAACGTAATAGACAGGAACATAATACCCCTCTAGTTTCTTGAACTCAAGAGTGTGTGATGTAATTCTCTTTGCTCCAGATGGTTTCTGTTTTGCCATTTTGGAAACAGCTTTGATGACCTTTTCAAGACTGTTGAATTTTCCAGATGAAATCTTGTTCTTCCCAATCCAAGCAGAGGTAGCTTTTTTCTTGCCTGGACCTTTCAACATTTTCTCAAGTGCTCGAGCAGGTCCTCCTGTTCTCCCATCAAGAATCATACCATCAGTTCTCTTAATCTCGAAAAGCTCAACCATATCCGCCTTGATAGAATGAAAGTTACCTTTCTTTTTAGAAGTGAAGACCTCCCTTCCAATTAATGCGCCTTTAACTTGTTCAGTAACACCAATCTCTTGATTTCGGACTCGGAGGAATGTGAGATTGAGTATCGCATCATATTGACAATAGAAGTCGTACTTGAGAGAGGGTTTCCCAGCCTTTACATCGGAAGGAGAAACCTCCAGAATTTCCGCACCATCTGAAATAGCATCCTTCCTTGCTTTCTCTGGTTTTATCTTTGTGCCAAAATAGTAGAGCTTCTTATGCTTGCTTTCAACTTTCATCTTTGCATGGGCACCTGTCACCTTAAACATTGATGGTGTTAGTGCCTTCTTCTTAGACTTCTTTTTAGCCATGACGAACCACTGTTTTCATAGAATGCTGGAGAGTATAAGGCCTCTTTGGCCGCAGAAAATGGATTGTTACTTGTGCGAAAATGAAGCCTTTATGGTTTCACCAATCTCGTTTAGCTTTGCAAACCCAACTCTCTCAAATTGAACGAAAGTTCCAGGACTCATGTTTTTAATGCCTGGTTCACCAATCCCTTTTACTATAGTCCCATCAATCTGTGTGAGCTCAACAGGAACACAGTTCAATTTTGGGACCCAGTGGATAATCGGACCATTGACCTTTCTAACCTCATCAACATCAATACTATGCATTTTGGCAATCAAAGGTTTCTTCTGTTCGATGGTGAAATTAGCTGCGTCCTTCAAGCGGAATAGATTGCCTTTCATCATCTTCTCAATATCATGTTGAGAAACACCAATAGTCGCTTTCCCATTGTGCACTCCTAAAGGAATCTCTCGTACACCTTTTTCTGGAAAGTCAGGATGTACCGGTACTGAAGCAACTTCGACCTTTGAGGAAACGCCTTCTGTGTTCATCCAAACAGGATTTCCCACAAAAAACACACGCGGAGCCTCTGAATCCCTCAGCTTTCTGTTCTCTGAATAAACTGACTTCATTGATATTGAGATGTCCACAATGCTAAGACCGAGGTCAAGCATTACCTTTCTTATTGCTCTATGATCAATACCTCGTTTCTCAAGAGACTGCATGCTCCATGTTCGGGGGTCATCCCATCCTGTATAAGTCCCATCACGGACCTCTTTACTAGACTTACTCTTACTTAGAATGGCATCTTCAAACTTGAGTCGCCCATAATAGAGTAGTTCAGGATGTTGCCAACCATAAATGTTCCAAATGTGCTGCTCGATTTTACCCTCTTTCACTAGATCTTTACCACGAATGATATGCGAGATTCCAAGTTCGTGGTCATCTATACCCCATGAATATTCTAGTAGAGGCCAAACTCGATACTTAGTTCCAACTCGAGGATGTTCTGTTTCAGAAATCCGAAGAATCACATGATCACGCATTGCTGGATCCGGGTCATCCATTCCGGTCTTTATACGGACTGCAGCTGCTCTTTCCGGATATGTTCCATCAAGCATCTTCTCCCATCGAGCTAGATTTTCCTCTACATTCAGAAACCGGCAAGCACAAGGGATTCCTTTGACCTTGTGTTCATTTCGCCAAACCTTAGCGTCGCAATCGCAGACATAAGCTTCTTTTCGCTCAATTAGGTCAACAGCGTACTTGTAAAAGAGGTCTAAGCGGTCAGACTTGAAAACAGTCTTGTGCCATTTTACATCAAGATATTCTAGTCCTTCAGGTATTAAATCGAAAGCTTCAGGCTCGACAACTTTCTCAGTAGACCCAATTGTATCATCAAAGACTAGAATGAGCTCACCATTGTATCTCTTAACATAGTAATCGTTCAGGATGACCATCCGTGCATTTCCTACATGTAATGGACCAGATGGAAATGGTGCGAGTCTCATAACAATCTTGGACCATTTATCCACGTTTGGTAATTCAGGAGGCTCCTTTTCCTCGATTGGTTCAACCTCATCAGGAGTTTCAAGAAGTTCTGGAGCTATCTCTTTCAATTCAGCTATCTGATCTTCCGGGGACATCTTGGATATTTCCTTAACAAACTTCTGTGCAAGCTTCTTCACCTCTCCTGCGCGTTGCCGAAGTTCAGGTTTTGATCCAAGTAAAGCACTCATAACTGAGTTCACTGTCGGTTTGCCATCGTACTTAACTGCATTATCGAGCACAGTCTTGCGGACTTCCAGCTCCAAATCATCCAATCGAAACAGCTCCACCTGATACGCCTTTGAATATCATTTAACTTTGACTGGAGATAGGGCAACTTAATGTTGATGTACAATATAGTGCACCACGGAGAAGTTTATTTGGGAAACTAGAGGAATCGTATGTTAGAAACAACTTTGGGTGCAACCATCGTGTCAGAATTAAAATGCTGCAAGAAATGTGGTGCATATTTGACATGTACAACAAAGGGTGAGTGCTGCCCAGAGTGCCAATGGTTTGACCCGATTGATAATGTTTGCATGGCAGTTCCAGACAGACAGAAGTCGAAGTCATCAAAGATTGATGATGACGAACTCGAGGACGAAGTTGATCCTGATACTTTCTTGTTTGAAGATGATGATGAAGATGATGATCTTAGTGATTTACCACCTGAACGCGATTCAGATGATGAGGATGATGAAGAGGTCAGTTTCGACTTCGATGATGATGATTGGTAAATAGACTCCAATAATCATCATAGACCTGCGAAATAGGCAGCAAATAAGAACACTGCAAATATCACTAGAAGTGTGGCGTTTCCCACAAGCCAGTGACGAGCATTCTTTGCACTGATTTTAATTGGTCCAAGCGGCTTAATACCAGTTGGAGCTTTATGATTAGGATCTGTAGCAATCCAAACTATCTCAAGTGGATTTGCGTCGCTAGGAAAGATATCAAGATAGAGATGAGATGCATATCCCAAAAGGACAAGAGCTATCAGGTAGTATTCGATTTCAGCTCCATCGCCTAGTACGGTCCCAGTTCTCATTGCTACATTCAACACCGTCAGGAGTACGGCTAAGAGGGGAATTACAACTGAGTGAAAGATAATATTACGATGTCGTGAAATTCCTAAGAAAGGGATATCCCAGTCAGGAACCAAAGCGCCAGTAACCATAAGAAGTATACCAATGATGATTGATATGTTGCCGATAACTATCACACCAGTATACCATTGATATACAAGAGTTCCAACAAGTGATCCAAGACAGAATGTCACAAAGAATAATGCACCAGCTGCACTCCTATTGCTAGAGGTTCGTGCCCGCATATTCTTGTTTGGTGCCTTATAGTAGAGAATTGGAACACACACAATACTTGATACAATACCTCCGATGAGGTAGAATTCTGCAAAACCACTAATCGTTCCAACACCAGTGTACCACACACTGAAGGCAAAAATCAATGAATAGAGGCCAACAAAGAGGGAAAAAGCAAAAACCATGTGTGATAAACGATTCATTCTTCAAACCCCGTCTAGTAGGCAAAAAAGGACGGGTTCTTGGTCTTATTTCTTTCCCCCTCTCAGACCAGGGAACCAGTATATTGTACTCTTTGAATAACTCCGTTGCTCTTTTGCCACTCCGTTGTGAACAAGAAGCTCTAAAGCATTTTTCACACGTTCTTCAGTCCAACCCAGACCAACAACAGCATCCTCGATACTAAGACGACCATCATTTGTTGCAGCAAGACTCAGGATTTTCTGAGGATCATCAGTAAGCGCAACTGGGACAAACTCGACGAGTAAGGCGCCTCCTTCTATCTTAGACAGCCCTTGGATGAGACCTTCCTTTGTCATGTCTCCGATGATATCTTCGATTTCATCAGCATGTGTACCCCAACCAGCATCATCCATTCGAACGAGGAGCTCTGAGAAGAGCATGATACCACCATATTTCTTCGAATCTTCAGCTGTTCTCAAAATGTCACGACGAAGCCCATCAGTGCGTGTGTCTCTCTTGAGAAGTCGTTTCACCATTCCGGACTTCTCCTTTGCCTCTGCAATCCATGACTCAGGTTCATAACCTAATTCAGATAGGAGTTCTACGAGTGCAGTTCTATAGGCAGGTATACCCAAGAGGGTACTTCCCTGAGTTTCAAACGCCTCCCACAGTCTTTCCCTAATCATATCAAGACGTCTAGACCGTTCAACTAGAGCATCGAGTTTGGCAGCAATTTGCTCCTCGTGTGAGAGAGAATTAAGCATAATTGGAATTGCTACGTTACTCATGGAATTGAGTGTGAATTCAACTGGTTTTTCGATATAACCTATGGCTCGAACTACACCCTCATGGTTGCCTACTGGAATCGAAACAACAACAGTGCCTTTGCTGTCAGATTTCGCCATTATGGCACCTAATTCTAAGTCTGCTCCTTCAATTGGTCGCCCAGCCTCATCTTGTATATGAAATCGGACACGACACAACGACCCATCTGCAACAAGAGGAGTGACCCGCCGTGCTACTCTCTTCTTCGGTTTGACCTCAGGGGTGCCTGTGACGATATCTTTCAGTTCATCTACTAATGATTGCTTGATCAACCCATCACCAAGCAAGGATTGCGCACCTTCTAGAATCATTGCTCTGGATTCCTTTACAGCTATGAGGTTAGAAGTCTGAGAAGACTCTCGAATGAATTTCCTTAGAGTAACGTCATTGTTGGCCCTTTCACTCAATAATGAGGTGATCGCATCAATAGCCCTTGAAGGACTAGTAAACCCGTCAACAAAATCCCGTCGACGACTTACTTTCTCACCATTAGTAGTCAATTGTGAAACTGGATAAATCTCGATTCGAAGTTGCCCTTTCTTAGAAAAACCAGCAAGGAAGAATGGTAGAAGAATTAGTACTCCTTTCTCGCCAACATTTTCAGTCGATAATGGTACAGACATATCAAGAATCCTTGAGAGTTGATCGATGATTGTTTTTTCTGCAGCTTGATATTCTGCACTCAAATTGTCTCGTTCAATAAGAAGGTCTCTTGAGCCAGTTTGGATCTTAGTGAGTATGCCATCTCTTCTGGATATGTCACGTTCAAGTGCAGTTTTTCTGGCTGATAGTGTTTTCTTTATCTCAGCCAACCGAGAAGATTTGGTACTGGAAGCTGAAGCTTCTACTTTTTTCATATTAGACTCCAGAGTTTCAATCTGTTCGTGCAAGGATTCTATCCGAAGATTTAATCTCTGAAGGACTGGCGCTGATTCAGCTTCACTTCGTTCTACGGTTGATTCAACCTTCTTTGTGATAAGACCAATAAGATGAGTCACTGTATCTTCAACAGTACTCAGAGTTGCAGCAGTTTCTTGAAGAAGGTCTATGGATTTCTGGAATTCTTTCTGCTTTATTAGTCCTGAAAGTGTGACCTCGTAGTTTTCAATTTGATTGCGCAGAGGGCGTTCAAGGACTTTAGCAATTCCACGAGCCATAAGACCACTCATCAAGCCTAAGAGTGTAGACCGTTCTGTTGTTCTAAGGGATGCCACTAGATCCCGGGCTGTTTTGACACACCGTAAAAGTGTCTTAGGGT
>JBHLPA010000051.1:7002-10564 GCA_048939935.1 Promethearchaeota archaeon
GTCGTTACTGGATTCAAACTCCTCGATTAATGTAGTTGTATCAAATCTGCGATGTGCAACTATTGTTTCACTCGTCAGACCTAATAACTCTACAAGGTAGCTTCTATTCTCAAATGGAGAATCAGCAATCACTATAGGTAAGAAGCATTTTAGAATGAATTCCAGTTCTCTTCCTTCACGGTTTTCAAGAGCACGAAAAACCATACCCGCCAAGACATAATCTTCTGGAACCGCTTGCTCCATAGGTTGACCTCCAGCCAACTGGAGTTGTCTCGTGGCGGTGGAAGGTACAATGAGGTTCCAGCGATCAAGGTCCATAGTGATTCCTGTTGATGAAGTCATGGGAATGCTTTTCATACTTTCTTATGGAGAATATCACGCAGTTTTGAACGCGCTTCTTGGTATTATGAAGCAAGGTATGGTGTAAGATTATGAGGAGAGAAGACCCCCTACTATTACCAATATGCGAGAATTGTGGAAAATACAAAGGAATAGGTCCATGTAAGAATCCCGATTGTCCTGCTTCAATTAAAAATCATGAGAATACAAACAAATCAAAAAATCAATCATGCAAGAAATGTGACAAAGAAGCTGTTGTATTCTGTTCTCAATGTGAGAGTGGGTATTGTGAATTACATAGCAAGGGGTCAAAATCTAATCAATTAACAGATTTTCACCAATGTGTTGGTACTTGCGTTGAATGCAATCAAATCATTTGTGAGGATTGTTGGATTCTCAATCCAAATGGAAATATTGTCTGTCTTAGACACATCGAGGAGAAGCGGAAAACAGAGCATTTTCACTGAAAGATGAAAAGCATTACATGAGGGTCAAACATTTATGTCTATGCTGTAAATCTCAAAAGTGAAACGCATATGCCAGAAGCAACGTTTGTGGTTCATCTAGATGACTTTCATGGGTTCATTGTTAAAAAGCGGTATCCATCAACGCTGACACTCAATGAAAAGGTATTGAACCTGATATATGAGGAACAGCAGAAAGAAAACAAGGAACTCAGCTTAGCTGAAATAGAAGGTTTGAGAATAGCAATATTTGGATCCCCACTTTATCCCAAATGGATGGTTTGTACAATTTTGGGTGCAGAGGAAGAATTCGATCAGATTACTGAGGGTCTCTCCGGGTCAGGAAGGCTCATTCTGGCACTAATGATTGAGGATGCAGATTTAGTAAATCTAGAGGAAATCGTCAAAGCAGGAAGTGTCTTAGACAAGACTAGTGAAGAACAAAAACTTGCTCAGATTTTTCTGACTCCATCTTCAGCATTGCTTCTGGAACGAATGCAGTTCCAAGGTTTGGAAAAAGCAGCCAAATTATCAATCTGGTTGAAGAATCAAGTCCAAGATGAAGTAGATTTACGAGAAGCAATGGCCCCTTTGATGAACACAGGAGTTGTCAAGGTAGAACTAGTAGGAAAAACCTCGGAGATGGTATTTCTTATGAAAGACATATTTGGCTATCGCGCTCCGCCTGTTGATTCAGTAAAGAAAGCAAGTCATACAATGCCCCAAATTTTCGAGAAATATAACGAATATGTAACTGCGTTCTTCTCACCACCTCCTCCAAGTAAAGGATACAATCCTACCTTACCAGTGGATAATCCAAACTCACCAATTCTTGAGGATAGGGAGAAAATATCTCGACTTCTTGCAGATAGTTTGAACTATATGGTTCTTGAAGCCCTTCGTCCAGAACCACTAACTTCATCAGAGATAGCATTAAAGACAGCACTTCCAGAATCAATAGTAGAGAAGGTGCTTTACTCCTTAGAAGCAGACAAAGTTGTAGTCCGATTTGAAGATGGAAACATTTGGGGACTCCTAACAAACCCGAGGATAGAGTCATTCATGCCTGAATATGTTCTACCAATAATTCAGAAGAAGTTATCAGAGAAAGAAATAACACCACAAGTTGCTCGAAGACATCTTGAACTCCTTATAGAGAATTATGGTGAACCAGTATGATCAGAAGCGTCTATGTGCTTGGTGAACAAGGGAATATGCTTTATTCCAAAGATTATGCCAAAAGTGAGTCCAAGGCAGACTTGGTAGAGTTTCTGGTCAATCTCACTCATTTTTTGAGAACCGTCGATCTTGAAAATAAGACAGAGTTCATGAATGTAGCAATTTCACGTATTTTCTTTGCGCAAAGGGATCCTTTCACATTCATGTTTGTTGCGGATAAAGCAGACGACTCCACTCAGATTGAAGAAAAGATGGATCAGCTAGTTGATACTTTCATGCGTGATTATGCAAATCTTGCTCTTGCCAATCAACAACTGGATGGCTTTGATGAGAAAGTCGACGAGATTGCTGTCACAATGGTCAAAGTGGCAATTCTCGGGTTCGCGGGAGTAGGAAAGACTACAACACTTCACCTACTGCGAGGTGAAACTCTTCCTCTGGTTCATGACCCAACAATAGGCGTATCAATAAAGAAACTACCTGAAGAGGTGGAAAATGCGAATATTGTTCTTTGGGATTTAGCAGGCCAATCCCGATTCAGTATTCTCTGGGCGAAAATGATTGCTAATGCGCAAGTAGTTATTATTGTCACTGACAGCACTCTGGAGAATGTCCTCAGAAGCAAGAAACTGGTAACTCTTGTCAAAGATGAAGTTCCGGATGCAAAGGTGATCGGTATAGCCAATAAACAGGATCTACCTACTGCGTTAACACCAGAAAGAGTTGGTCAGATTCTCGGTGTTCCAACTTACGAACTTGTCGCTATTGACATTTCTTATAGGGATAGGCTTATTCAGATTATTCGAAGAGCAATCCTAGAAGGCAAAGCTGAAGCCAAAGCCGCTTGAAAAAGAAATTTCGCTTATATCCATATAGGCAAAGGTTAAGAACGATTCTCACCGATAAACTCCTTAACAGCCGCCTAAAGGTGACTAACAATGTCCTTTGATTTAGAAGGTATAATGGCAAAACTAAAGGAAATCGAAGGGTTTGCCGAGAACGTAGCTGAAACAAAAAAGCTTGCGGATCAATTGGCTGAAAACTTCGCAAAAATGAAGATGTCTATCAATCAGACGATAAATGATAGCTTCGCTGAGATAGCCAACCAGATAGAAGTTCTGAGGCAAAACATGGAAAAAATGGAAAGCGTCAAGACAGAAGCCCCAAAACTTGACACTCCGGCCCCGGCACCAACACCTGCACCAGCGCCAGAGCCTGCGCCGGAGATTTCGACCCCAGCTTCCGAGCCTGTAACGGAACCGGTAGTTGAGGCACCTCCTGAACCGGCGCCAGAACCTACTCCTGCACCAGAACCCGCAGCAGAACCTGCACCAGCTCCAGCTGCCGCTGCAACACCAGCAGAAGGCAACGATCAGTTGGATTTCTTACTTCAGCAGAAAGACAGACTCAAGGCTCAGTTAACTGACCTTCGTTTCGACTATATGAGGGGATACATCCCTGAGGATGAGTACAAGACGAAGGAGTCAGAGCTAGACACACAGCTTGAGGATGTTGATAAACAGATTAGTGCTCTGAAGTAGAAACAGGTCATATAACACAACTACATTGGCTCGCACTCG
>JBHLPA010000052.1:0-10545 GCA_048939935.1 Promethearchaeota archaeon
TAGGGCCAAGGATAGAACATGGCGTCTTGCATGATTTTATTGAAAAATTAAATAACAATCCATCAAAACTTGAAATCCCATATAGACACCCTTCCCTATTTTGACACCGCACCTCCGACAGAGGCTAGCTCGGAACTGATAGAATGGTGCTATCCATGCTAGGATGCGCAGGAATCTACCAAGTAACTTTCCCATATCATATCACCTTTGCATTCTCTTCCACAAGATCCTTCTCAGATAATCTGAGAACACCCAGTTATCAATATCCCCTGTGAGTAAAAGGCAGAAATTACTATCTCCTCTCCATCTAGAATGTGTTTTCCAGTATTGAACTGCTTCGGTTGGAGTTGTGCACCACCCTCCAAGACCATTTGCATGTTCGATGATATCCCCCAAGCATTTGACGAATCTCTTTTGTCCCACCCTGATCGGATGTAGGTCAAACATAATGACCCCTCCGGTTTTGGAGGCTTTTGACACCTCTTTCTTCAAAACCTTCGATATCGCATGTGGCCCCATCCCCATCCGATCAATCATGTAGTCATCACTCCATCTATTAAGGGGGATATATGTGACACGTGATTTCCGCCCATCTATCTCAGCATGGAAAAAATGAGTCTTCTCTCGATGCTCTGGACGATATCCAAAACCTCCATCCCAAATGAGAGGTGTCTTCTCGAGTAATTCCGGTATGTCATCAGTGTAGTTGTCATAAGGTGCCCGAAATCCAGTGATCTTGAGACCAAGTTTTCTGTAGATTTGGAGGCTAAGTAGTAGATCTTGTTCTCTTGCTTGAGCAGTGATGGTCGGGTATCTGATATGGTTATAACCATGGCTAGCAACCTCGTGTCCCTCTTTTTCAATAGACCTCACAAGGTCGGGTTTCATTTGTGCCACAGCTGCAATAGTTGGAAAAGCGAAATGTCCATTGAATTCTTCAAGAACGGAGAACATGTTGTCAAGAATTGTGCTAAATGATGTCTTGTGGAGTTTTAGCATGTGGTATAGTTGTCTTGGAGCTCCAAAGCCCCATTTCTTTCCTAGTTGTGCAACATAACTTGACCCTGACACTATCTCCACCAATACTAAGACACCTTCTGGCTAACCTGCTTCTTTCAAAAGGATTCCGACGCTTCTTCTATCTTGAGATTTACATGGTAACACTTATGCCATCTTGATTGAAACCACCATCTAGGTGAGTGCATGCAACTAAGTCACATCGGCATCATCGTAAAAGACATTGAAGAGAGTATTAAGAATCACGAGAAGCTTTTCGGATACAAGCAACTCGGATCTATTGTCGATGATCATACACAGAAAGTCCGAGTTGTTCTTATGGGGCCTTCTGATGATGCTCCTGTGAAAATTGAGCTAATCTCACCTCTTACTGAAGATTCTCCTGTCACAGACCTTCTGAACAAACACCAAGCTCTCTACCATCTCTGTTATTCTGTTCCCGACATCGAGAAGGCAAAGAAGCACGCTCGAGAGAGTGGGGCCATAGTCATCTCGAAGGCTGTAGAAGCGCCTCTGTTCAATAATCGAAAGATATGTTTTCTCTTTACCAAAGACCACTATGTGATAGAGCTAGTTGAACAGTTTCACTAGTCAAAATTACGCCTGAACAACAAAGACTTTCGAAAAGAGTTCGAACAAGGGTTCAATGTATTCTGTGTCCATTTTGGCATAGACATGGTTACACATCTCAATGAACATGTTTGCCCGCTCATCAGCATGTTCCTCTATCCCGATGATTTTCTTCGCTCTTTTTGTGATTTCTCTCACCAGTCCTTTTGCTGATTTGTCCTCACCAAAAATATTGATTGCATCTTGTTCAACGCGCTTCAACTGACTCTTGACCCTGATATCTGATACATCATCTGCACCAAAGCTTTTCACAACATCCATTAGAACATCCAAAATGCCATTATGGAGCCCTGCAACAAGTGCCTCAATCTCATATGCTGTGAATCGTACTGTCGTTTCCTCGCCACTGAGTTGCCACTTCAAATCACTGCTTCTACTCACGGTCAGCTTTCTTTGCCCTATTGAAATCTCTTCATCGAAGAATCTTGAATCAATGCTGCTCTTGATTGAAGTCTTAATGATTGCCGCTTCTGGGAGTAGTATCTTCATGGAATTGCCTCCATTTGTGACTACAAGGCAATATCCTTGTGATGGTTTGATCTTCTTAACGTAGTCTGATGGTGGTGCGACTTCAACCGGCGGTAGATGCTTCAACTTCTCAGCCAGCTGTCTAATTTCAGGTTCTGTACAGATGTATGACTGTCTATCTCCTGAAATTGTTATAGTGCCATCATCAGCTCGCTCAAAGGTTATCTTGTTTCCTCCACCAACGTCTGTCGTCTTCATATACTCCTGTTTATAGCTGCGTGCAGTCTGTGCTAGCTTCTCTAAAGCTGCAGCTACCATATGGGCTTCTCCATAACCCAATGTTATCTCTGCGTTTCCCTCGGTCCCGCGACCAATACCAAGGGCTCCGTCTTGTCTAATTTTGATATACACAACCTTCCACCTATCGAATTTTAGACTACTTTACTGAAAACTATTGTGGGGATTGAGTCCACAACAGAATGGTCTTATGCAATCTATTTTCTTGATGCATGAAGAAACATGACTGAAGATGAAGGCCTTGAGAAAACTATCTCTATTGCTGAACAAATATCAGAAGAGAATTTTTGTCCCTTCAGTCGAGGAAAATGGAAGAAAGCTGGAGATGCTCTTGTTTTCTTTATGCTCTTTGTGACGCCTTTGCTATGGCTCATAGCACTAATCGCAACTAAGCTGTTCTGAAATGCAATAGTGTCAAATGCAGAAGGCAGTTGCCCTCTGCACCAAAAAACTAGATTGAATCTTTCACATCGAAAGCTAGAGTACCTGCTTCCTTTGTCTTGAGTGATATGTCGATAGTATGTTCACCTTCAGGAAGAGAATCTCCTTCAATGAAAATCTCTATCTCAACACCCACTTTGATTGGGAATGTGTTATCCTCGCTGATTTCAGAACCCTTGATCTCGCCATCTACGGATCTTATTGTAGTGGAGTCAAGTGAGTACTCATCACCATTTACTTTGATTGGTGCTACTGCTGTCGTAGTCCCAGGTGATAGCGAGTTTTTCAATTTGAACGAAAAGCCACCCTCGACATTTTCGAGGCTTCCTTTGATGTATAGCTTCCTAAGGAGGAAGGCTGGGATTTGCATTAGTCATTTAGCCTCCATCTAATTCTACTCTGGCCAGCAATCGTACCAATCTTTTATAGGTTCCGAAGAAGGTTATTGCTTTTGATGAGTCAACTGTGTATGCCTTTGAAAAACATAATAAGCACTCACCACACGTCAAGCTTTGAAAAATCCACAATAAGGAGTAGGTTACTTGTTCGACCCATGGAATGTATTTGGTAATGTTTTTGGGACATTTGGAATTCTGTTCATGATTATCCCTATTTTCGTCTTTATTATCATCATTATCGTTGTAGTTAATATCTGCAGAGCTGGGTCATCGGTGGCCAGTAATGTAGTTCGTGGATTCACAGTAGAAGCTCCATCCTTTGTAATACCCGAGCGGCATCGTGGCAGGACTCGATCAGATGGCACTGAAATGAAGACAGTACGATTGCCCGAGAGATGTCCCTCTTGTGGGGCAGCTGTATCTCAAGAGGGGATTGACTGGGTAGGACCACTGGAAGCGAAGTGCAGTTATTGTGGAGCTACCCTGCGAGCAACTTTCGAAACGATATAGCTCCATCTTATCTCCTCAATATCCTCGGTACACTGACATTCATAGTACATACTAAGATTTGAGTACATGCTAGTGGAATATATATCCAAATATGAGGAAGCTTTTTCACTAGAGTATCACGCCATACCATAGGACTTGCGCTGCCCATACTATACCACGAGGAACACCCAATGGTCGATGCACTTGAGATGCAGGAGGATGGCACAACACTCTGTGTAGACCTCAACAGAGAAAGCCTACTACCAGACAGAGTGTTTTGCGTGGTTGATAACACCAACAAGAATGTCTACATCTGGTTAGGAAAAGAGGCTAATGTTCGTAAACGGTTTGTTGGGGCACAAGTCGCAGGTAAGATACGAGGAGAACTGAGTACTGGCTTTAGGGTTCGTTCGTTGGACCAGGGAGATGAAACTCAAGATTTTTTCAACTCATTGACTCATGAATGACTATGGAATAGGTCTCACGTCAGTTCCACAAGATTCTATAGAGTCTCCGACATCGCTCGTTAGAGGTCATCAAAATGAGAGGACTGATGAAGACTGCCCGTGGTATCGGTAATCTAGAACTTCGCAAGCTTGATGATCCAAAACCTAAGAGAGATGAGGTCCTGATTGAGGTTGCCGCTGCAGGTATCTGTGGCACAGACATTCACATCAAGCATGACCAAGCATTCTATACACCCCCTGTCGTTTTAGGTCATGAATATTCAGGCACTGTGGTTACCATAGGATCAGATGTGACCTCTGTGGAAATCGGTGATCATGTAGTTTCACCTGCAACTGCTTATTGTGGAAAATGTCACCAGTGCAAAACAGGTCACATGAATAGATGTACGGCAGATGATAAGCGAATCCTGGGTACATCAAGAGCAAATGGTGCCTTTGCAAAATATCTAGTTGTTCCTGAATACATAATCCATAAAGTTCCGCAGAATGTTTCACTGGAGGCGGCTGCATTGGCTGAACCATTTGCCTGTGTTGTGCATTCGGTGATTGACAAGACACCCATCTGTCCGGGTGATACTGTTGTTGTACAGGGTCCTGGTACAATGGGTCTGATGGCCACACAGATTGCTAAATCAATGGGTGCTGGAAAGGTCATAGTGACAGGAGTAACCTCAGACAAATGGCGTTTTGATATAGCTAAGAAGATTGGTGCAGACCTGACAATCGATGTCTTGGCTGGGTCTGACCCTGTCGAACTTGTTAGGGATGAGACGGATGGTCGTGGCGCCGATGCTGTCATTGAAGCAAGTGGTGCATGTGTCGCATGTACACAAGCTCTAGATTTTGTGAAAGTGGCAGGCCATGTGACATTACTTGGTGTAAGAGGTCAACCCGCAAACATCGATTTGGATCCAATAATCACTAAAGAACTGACTATGTCCGGGACTTGGGGTACCCTACCATCCTCTTGGGTCACAACTCTTAGATTAATGTCTTCAAGCAAGGTGGATGTTTCCCCCCTAATTACGCACCGAATATCACTCTCGGAATGGGAGAAAGGTTTTGAGTTAATGGAAAGTCAAAAGGCAATCAAGGTCCTCTTCACAAAGTTTGAGTGAAACTGGAAGGTGTGTCTATGTTTCTTACAAATGATGTGAGTGACGAGGAGTATGAAGTTTATGATCATCCTGGGATGAAAGGTGTAAAACGCAGACGGTTCCTCAATCCAGAGAACTCCTCCAAGAATTTCGCACTTCGGGGATACATAATCGAACCCGGTGGACATACATCCTTTGATATCCATCCACATGAGCATGGAGTATACATGCTGAATGGCATTGCCACTGTTAAGGTGGGTGAAGAGGAAATAAATCTAAAACCTGGAGATATCCTTCACATTCTTGGGAATGAACCTCATCAATTCTTCAATCATGAGTCCACGCCTGTGAAGTTCTTGTGCATTAGGGACTTTACTATTTCCTAGGTGCCCATAGATCAAGACAGTCTTGTACCGTTGCAATATGGGCTGCGGCTGGTCCTCCACCCATCACTATTGCGACTGAACAGGCTTCCATAATCTCTTCTCTGGTTGCTCCAAGGGTCAGAGCTTGTTTAGTATGATAAACCATGCATTCTTCACAAGGTGAAAGAATTGAAGCAACTATGCAAATTATCTCTTTGAACTTGGCTGATAGTACGCCATCCTTATGAACAGTCTTCTGAAGGTCAGTGAATGCATTTCTCGCCTCTGGAATATCTCGGTTAAGAGCGCCAAAATGTTTCATGAAGCTCTTCAACATCTTTTCAACATCATCAGTCATTGGAACATACCTCAACTTCATTGGGCTGGTGTACCCAAGTTCCACTCGGACTGAGAATAGCGGCTCTGATATAAAGCCTGTGCAGTGTCCATCTCCTCAAGTGATAGATTGCTTCTCTCAACAGATTGTCTAGAAATCCTCCCGATAGCTTTTATGATTGCATCTTTTATGTTCTCATCTGAGGGACAGTTTTCCACTACTTCCGTAATGTTAGTTACAAAGTCTCTTTTGCTTTTCATGCAACGTACCCTTGTTTTATCACGGAGAAATACTGGTTGACCTTTTTGAGGTGAAAGACATTTACGAAGCATATGAAGATCAGACTTAATCAGCAGTGTTCCATGGAGAAAGGCGACACCCCTTTTTAGCCATCCTGCAGTACCGGTTATCTTCAGGTCATTAATTCTGATACATGAACGAACGGGATCATATTGAGCAGGTATGTCGATTGATTGTAAAGAGGTGGCAATACTTCCAATAAATAGTTCATAAATCTCTTTCAATGTCTTTGGAATATATTTCTCAGCACGGTCTGCACATATTGAGAAATTCAGATTGCCTCTATCGTGGAAGACTGCACCTCCCCCTGTAAACCGACGAGCTATAGCAATTTTTTTCTCTAAGCAATACGAAAGGTTCACTTCTTTGTGGACACACTGGAATCTACCAATCACTACTGCCTTTTCGGAACGCCAGAAACGGATTGTGCTACTCTTTTCAATTTGATTTGCTGCATGTCTGGCTATTGCTTCATCCAATGCGAGATTCTGATAGACATCAGTACTATCCTCATCAATGAGACGCCAAGTCATCTATGGTCCACTAGCCCATCTACTGCATGTACGATTCCTTGATTAGCTTGTTGCCAATCAATTTGAATGAATTAGCCGATGGCTAAAGTAGGTTGCTCGCCACCGGCAGGAGGCCTCAGAGCAACGGTTGAGGCATGGAGCAGATGTCGTATTCGAGGCTGACACGAAAACCTCGTGTCGACAATCGGTCCGCTTGCTATAATATAAGGTCCTCGTGAGAATTAGGGTCGAAATCTATGACAAATATTGACCACATTCATGACAAGAAATGGCCCCTGGTCTTAGTTTAGACCCACAGTAGGGACAAGTTCGTCTTGTTATCTCTGGTTCTTGCGGTGTCGTACCGAGTAAAAACCTACCATTTGAGTTGATATTCTGCAGACCTATTTGGTCCACATAGAACTCAGTATAACCACAGTCAGCGCATGTAAAACTCTCGAGTGTTGCCGTAGAAAAACCTGGGAGGTCAACTCTTACATGGTGTTGACCTGCCACCTTGTGCGGTCCAGCAATTCTACTGCTACCACATTTTGGACATGTTTGAGAATGAATCATCTCCTTATCATGTAAGATTCAATACGAAGGCTGATAATGGTTTGCTAAATTCAATTTAGAAACAGTGATTGGCATTGACTTTTGATTACATCTTCATCATGAATGGATTCTCAAGGGTTTCCTTTAGTGCTGCAAGGAACTGACCTGCCGGAGCACCATCAAGTACTCTGTGATCAACAGCGCAGCTCGCCATCATCATCGACCTGATGACAATTTTGTCGTCAATGACAACTGGTGACTTCTTGATTTGACCAAGTGCAAGGATTGCAGTTTCTGGAGGATTGATTACCGGAATAAACAAATCCACCTCGAATGGTCCGAGATTCGAAACAGTAAATGTGCTTCCTGTGAGTTCCTCTGGTTTGAGTTCTTTACTTTTGGCTCGTTTACCAAAGTCCTTTGTTTCCAAAGCAATCTCTGTTATCGATTTCTTGTTAGCATCTTTCACTGTGGGGACAATGAGGCCCTCATCTGTTGCCATTGCGACACCAATGTTCACTTCATCGAACATTACTAAATCGTTCCCAGATAGGGTTGCATTGAATTTTGGAAACCTCTCAAGAGTGTCTGCTACAGCTTTCACAATGATATCATTGAAAGAAATCCTAATCCCATGTTTCTTCTCAATACGTTCGTTGATTTCTTTGCGTAGTTCCACAACCTCAGTCATGTCTATCTCCGTGATCATTGTGATGTGTGGATTCTGAGAACTCTGAGTCATCCTACGTGCGATAGTACGTCGCAAAGGGGTCAAGTGTGCAACCTGTTTCACCTTTCGTTCATCTAGACTAGCCGTTTGGGGGATAGTATTGGCTACAAGTACATCCTTCTCCACAATCCTACCATCTGGACCTGATCCCACCAAAAGAGAAAGGTCAATACCCATCTCTTTAGCCTTCTTCTTTGCACGTGGAGAGGCTTTGATTTTTTCACCCGGTAATCGAGTTTCAGTAGACTGTGTACTTGTTTTTACCGCCGCCTTTTGTACCATTGTTGAAGTAGTAGAGGGTATTGTTGCTGCTTGTGGAGTAGGTGCCGCGCCTTTGTTCAATTTCTTTGGCATAACATCGGGGACTTTTTCTCCTTTCTTTCCGATGTAGGCGATGGGTTCGCTGATGGGAATCTCATCATCAACCTCACACAGAATCTTGAGCAGAATCCCGTCTACAGGTGACTCTAGCTCAAACTCGTTCTTCTCCCCGAAGATTTCAACGATGGGGTCTCCCTGTTTTACAGTATCACCCTCTTTCTTTAGCCACTTGAGTATGACTCCATATTCCATAGCTACACTCATGCGCTGCATGATCATGGTCGTAACCATCGATTTCACCTACACTATATCATGGATAGCCTGAGCTATACGTTTGTTGTCGGGAATGAAATATTGCTCTAGTGGAGGACTGAATGGTACTGGTGTGTCTGGTGCATTGACCCTCTTGATTGGTGCATCCAACCAGTCAAACGCCTCCTCTTGGACTTTCGCTGCCACCTCTGCAGTTGTTGCTCCAGTCTTGGTTTCTTCAGTCACAAGAACCAATCTTCCTGTCTTCTTCACCGAGTCAATTAGTGTCTTCGTGTCCAATGGAGCAAGGGTTCTTGGGTCAATTATCTCAACACTGATTCCTTCCTTCTCCAAGTCTTCTGCAACCTCTAAAGCTTTGTGAAGCATGAAGAAGGTCCCCCACACGGTCACGTCCGTTCCTTCTCTTCTCACCTTTGCTTCTCCGAACGGTATTGTGTAGTCCTCATCAGGAACTTCTTCCTTCTTATCATAGACTAGCTTGTGTTCAAAAAACATCACTGGGTTAGGGTCTCTAATTGCTGTCTTGATGAGACCTTTCACATCAGCAGCAAATGCTGGGACTGCGATTTTTAATCCTGGTGTATGCATAAACCATGATTCAAGACTCTGCGAGTGATGTGAGGCAATGTTTTTGCCGCCTCCAAATACACTTCGAAGAACCAATGGGACTGAAGTCTGCCCTCCAAACATATACCTCATCTTTGCAGCCTGATTGCATACTTGATCCATTGCTAAGGTGATGAGGTCTCCAAACATGATTTCTGCGACCGGGATCATTCCAGTGATAGCTGCACCAACAGCCGCTCCTGCAATTGTGTTCTCTGAGATTGGAGTGTCTCTTACTCTATCTTCTCCGAATTCCTCAGCTAGACCCTTTGTCACCTTGAAGGCTCCGCCCCAATTCAACCCGACATCTTCACCCATGATGAAGACACGTTCATCACGAAGCATTTCTTCACGAAGGCCAGATTTGAGAGCTTCTCTATATGTCATTTCGGTCAATTAAGGCACCTCCGCAAATACATCATCAAGAGCTTCTTCCGGTTTTGGAAACTCTGATTTCTTGGCAAATTCAGCTGCTTTCTCTACATCTTTTGTGATTTGGACATCAATTTTATCGGCTTCCTTCTTAGTCAAAGCTCCTTGTTTGATGACAATCTCCTTTATAATTCGGACAGCATCTCTCTCCTCACTAAGCCAATGGTTGGCTTCATCCTCGGGACGATATTTAGCAGGATCAAAACGTGAGTGCCCCCGCTGTCTGTAGGTCTTACATTCTATGAGAGTTGGTCCTTCCCCAACTCTTGCACGTTTCACAGCTTCTACGGTTGCCTCATAGACCTCGAGTGCATTGTTACCATCAACCACTACATTGGGAATACAGTAACCATCTGCTCTTTGTGCGATATCTGCACTGGGACACATCATTTTGATAGGAGTACCCATTGCATACAGATTATTCTCTACAACCCAAACAAGCGGAAGTTTCCAGATTGCAGACATATTTAGGGACTCTCCAAAGGTGCCATTGTTGGATGCGCCATCTCCAAAAAAGCATGCAACGACGTCCTTTGTGCCTCTCAATTGACAAGATAATGCAGCACCTACTGCAATAGGAAGACCAGAAGCTACTACTCCTGTGGCACCAAGTACTCCCACATCAAATTGAGTTATATGCATGGAACCCCCTTTGCCTTTGCATGATCCGGTTGATTTTCCAAGTAGTTCTGCAAGAGCTGCATTCATGTCTGCACCTTTTGCGATAACGTGTCCATGGCCTCTATGAGTGCTCTGAATCCAGTCTGATTTTTTGAGAGCTGTAGTAACTCCTGCTGCAACAGCCTCCTG
>JBHLPA010000053.1:0-10493 GCA_048939935.1 Promethearchaeota archaeon
AGAAGTATATTTCACTATCACACCGGTACCATGAGTAGAAGAACTCCCACATTGCATTCTGAGGTTCCAAAGAACTATTGTCAAATCAATCCGAAAGATGCTGCTGCAAAGAACATTCACGAAGGAGCAAGGGTTTCATTGAGTACTAGACGTGGAACAATTGAAGCGAAAGCTCAGGTGACTGATGATGTACCAAAGGGGCTAGTATTCCTCCCATTTCATTTTCATGAATCATGTGCCAATAAGATCACAAATCCTGTACTGGACCCTGCTTGTGGGATGCCAGAATACAAGGTATGCGCTGTCAATGTCGAGGTGATAAAATGAGCAACAAGATGTACATAGCCCGTTCTTCTGATGATGCAATATTGAAACGAGGAGAGTCTGGTGGAGCTGTTACCGCTGTCCTCAAGTGCGCCTTAGAAACTGGCGAAGTTGATGGTGTTGTGACTGTGAGGTCAAAGAACGGTGACCGATTTTCTGGTCTTCCAGTTTTGATAACCAAGCCAGAGGAATTGATTGAAACTGCAGGTGCATTACACAGTTCATTACCAAATATACCACGCTTTGTTAAGGAGTACCTTGAAGGTGCAGCCAAGATGAAGCTGGCTATTGTTGGTAAGCCCTGTGATATCAGAGCGATTATTGAGTTAGAGAAAAGAATGCAGATTGATACTGAAAATGTACTCCTCATTGGTCTGAATTGCACTGGTACCATCTCGCCTGCAACTGCAAGGAAGATGTATAATGAGTACTTCAAGGTGGACCCGAATGATGTTATCCATGAGGACATTGATGAGGGAAAACTGACAATCACTCTTGCGGATGGAAAATCGAAATCCATGGACCTCAACAAGCTTGAGAAAAAAGGTCTGGGTCGTCGCGAGAATTGTAGGAGATGCGAATATAACATTCCAACATTTGCAGACCTCGCATTTGGAAAATGGGGCACTGAGGAGGAAGATTCTGGAACCTTTCTAGAGGTGTGTTCAGAAAAGGGACATTCTCTGATTACCAAAGCAATCGAGAAAGGTTACATCACAACTAGTACACCTACTAAGGTAAGCATCGAAACTCGAGCAACGAAGGACAAGAGAGAGATTGAAAGTGCAAAGGAGTGGAGGGAGCACGACTTTGCCCCTCTGCTAAAAATGAGTCTGCCAGAGCGATACAAGTATTGGACACAAGAGTTCAACAAATGCATCAAATGTTTTGGTTGTCGTGATGCATGCCCAATCTGTTATTGCGAAACTTGCTTGCTTGAAGCGAATAGAGAGTTTCTTGTTGGTGGTGAGATTCCTCCCAATGGGATATTCCCTCTAACAAGATTGGCACATGTTGCTGACTCGTGTGTTGGTTGTGGCCAATGTCAAGATGCTTGTCCTATGGAACTTCCGTTGTCTAAGCTATTTACTCTTCTGAATTCTCAACTTAGGGAAGTATTCGATTACGAGCCTGGAATAGATGTCAATGAAAGACCTCCTACAACTACAGCTAGAGATGAGGAACTAATGATTGATGACACCTTTCTACAGCTAACCTCAATGGTGCAGACAAAAAGTGATGAAAAGAAGAAAGAACCAGTAAAGAGTGAAGGCTGAAGAACTACGCAAGCCAGATGGATTATCCTGCATCTAAAGCGATAGCCAGGTGCCAATCTCCTCCTCAATTGCATGCTTATAGATCAATGGAGCAACAGCCATGTCATCCATAGCCAATCCAAGATTGCACGCCATAGTTCGTTCCACCTCTGATTCCCTACCAGGTTTTTGCCCAGCTACCAGCTCACTAAGGTCTGCATATATAGGAGGAACATCCTGGAAATATCCAATCTCTTGGTAATGATGAAATTGAGGTATGTCATCAGTACAGAACTTCTGAGTTTCTTTCATCGCATCAGGATGCCAATAGGAATCAAAGTCTACCAAGGATGCGAAAGCTCCCTCGTTCATCCAGCCTGCTTGTATGGTCGCATGAGGTTTCTTCAGGATTGGTCCAGCTGTGACAACTATGTCACAACCAGAAACAGCATTCTTGGGATGGTCTACAGGAATGACCTCCAACCCGAACTGCTCTTCAATCTCGGCCTTGTATTTCATCAGTGCTTCAGGATTTATATCATATGCCATTACTTGCTTCAGAGGAAAATCTATGCACAGCGCTTCAATGTTACTCCTGCCTTGAACGCCGCATCCTAAAACACCAATAATAGAAGAGTCGCGACGAGCTAGATGCTTAGCTGCAATAGCTGTTGCAGCACCAGTCCGCTTAGCTGTGATCCACACACAATCCATGACAGATATCGGGAGTCCTGTTTCTGGGTCATTGAGAATCAGTAAACCTGAGATATAGGGAAGTCCTCTCTCCTGGTTCATTGGGAACCCACTGACCCATTTCACACCTGCAGATTTCATTGCAGGAATATATGCCGGCATTGCATGAATGAAATTGTCCCCCTCACCAGGATGGACTCCCGGTTTTGGGGGCATTTCAACTCGTCCTCCAGCTTTTTCTGCAAAAGCCAGTTCGAGCTGATTGATTATATCTTCTATAGAGAGATTCAAACTGATGATATCTGCTTGTGAAAGATAAAGCATACGAATTCCTGAATCCGACATGCAGCACACCATCTCTCTATCATGATAATCACGCTGTTATAGATTATGGGAGTCAAACTCCTTATGTGGGAACAATGAGTAACTCAATTAGTGAGATTGAGGTTTTGTACTTGTATTCCTATGAGAATCGAACAGAGGCAGGACAAGTCTTGGCCCAAGAGCTAAAAGGTGCTTATTATGAAACTCGCCCTCTCGTCCTGGCTATTCCCAATGGCGGGGTTCCTGTAGGGGTTGAGATAGCACGTACACTGGATGCCGAATTAGATGCGATTATCGTTCGAAAACTTCAGATTCCGGGAAATACTGAAGCAGGATTCGGAGCATTGACTTCACATGGTTCTCTCTTATTGAATGAACGATTAGTAAGGTCAATAGGTTTGAACAAGCATCAAATTGAGATGGTTGTAAAGCAGACACAGCAGCAGATTGACAGAAGAAAGGCTGACTACCAAGGACTTGTAGGAATCGTTGAACCATCGAAGAAGGACATTATACTTGTTGATGATGGACTCGCAAGTGGGTACACAATGATGGCTGCCATTGAGTCGGTCCAAACTTTATCGCCAAAGACTATCACTGTAGCTGCTCCTACATCATCTGGGAGTGCTGCTGATTTGATTAGTAAAGAGGTTGAACGTTTTGTTTGTCCCCGAATAGAATCAGGGTTTGTTTTTGCTGTAGCAAATGCCTACAGGAGTTGGTATGATGTACCTGATACTGAAATCATTGCGATTCTAAATGAATATAGACGACTGTGATCCACAAATTGTGTATTATATCACAAAAGAGGAGCTACTTTCCGAACCTGCTGGTGTAGGCTATTTCATATTTCATTTGAGAAGATAATTAATCGTGAATGTATGATGACACTTGACCTAAGAGAGAAATTCAATCATGCTACTTCAGTTCTAAGGGATGATTCTGGTTCTGAAGACGTAACAACACTGATTCATCGCACACCTTGGGTCCGTATTCTCCTTGAGTATGACCGCCAAGAAAGCGAATCCTTCTTCATTGAGGTTGAGGTGTCTCTTCCCGAATCAACTCAAAAGACCAATTCAGATACATCTCATATAATCGATGTTCTCTCTGAGCATCTTCAGTATCTCCAGAAACTTCGCAAATTTGGTTTTGAGCTATGTGTCATCGGTTCTGGAAATATCTTCTGCGCTTCAAAAGAAGTACGAGAGTCTCCTGATGACAATCTATTTACCGCACTAATACCACCAGAGACTGGTTGACCCAGTCAAGGTGGATTAGTTGGACTCGATAGACAAAAGCATTATTCTTGCTCTGGATGAAAACTGCAGGTTATCATACCAAGCTCTTGCAGAGAAGTTTGGTATGACTGCCAATGCCATTAAGAAGAGACTAGACAGACTTATTGAAACTGGCGTTATCGAGGAATTCTCTATTATCTTAAGACCCGCCATGGTTAACTCTGACTATCTTGTTGCTTTGCTTTACACCGATGGTTCTGAGGATGAGGAAGAATTCATGGAACTATTGGGTGCAAATGAAAATGTGATTCAAGTTGGTCAAATTGTTACTAGTGTTGGCAGATTATATTTTCCCCAATGCGAATATGTAGGCACTGAGGGTCTACAGAATCTTACGACATTTCTCCGATCACATGACGCAGTAACCAACTTAGAGTTACACACCATATTGACTCCGCGTGGTGAAACGTTTGCCATCAAGAAGTTACACCTCCGTGTTATGAAAGCTCTCCTGAAAGATGCTCGGGTGCAGATTGGACAAATCTCAAAGGAAACTGGTTTGACTGCAAGACGCGTAAGTAGGGCAATTCAGGAAATGCTTGACAGTAATGCCTTCTGGTTTGCAGCTAGGTGGAACCTTAGTTTGGGTCAGAATTCAGAGTTTTACCTCAAAATAATATATAATGAACAACAAGCTCGCATGGATGAAGTTGATCAATGGTTTCGTGAAGCTTTCCCTGAAGAATACTGGTTTTCTTTCTCCTCTGCTATGGAACCTGTCATGTTTGCCAAGTTCGTGACAGATCATTTTCGTGATGCTGAACAAATATCTCAGATCACAAAGAAAGCACCTTTCTCGAAGTCAGTCGATGTGCTTCTATCATATCCTGTCAAGAAATTTCCAAGGTTAGGAAGAATCAAGATTGAAGAGATGATTCGAGAAGCGGGATTATAGGAATCTAGCGCGTGAATAAGATTTTTCTCTAAGTTGAGCTATTGTATAGCATTAGGATATCCTTCTAAGAGGGAGTGTTGAGATGGATCCTCTCGGGACGATAACATGCTATTTCCCATTTATCGAAGAGGAAACCAAGAATGTTTTAGAAAGCACTATGGCGGAGGCGTCTGATTACTACGACTTTGTTCATAGGTTATGTGAAATCGTTCTCAAGTCTGACAATCCAATCATGGTTGTCTATTTTGCAATCCATCATTGTATCCTTGCAATGGATTACAAGCTTATCGAAATGATCCGAGAGAAATATGGAGGTCACACAATACTCGGTCCAAACCTGTTCATTTCCTCTGCATATGAAGGCACTGTTGAAGATGTGAAGAAGGTCCACGAACTTGCAGATGCTGTTCTTAATACAGAACCCGATGACTGGTTAGCTCTTGAGATGCATTTCATGAAGTTTGAAGCAGACATGAGGAACTATCCCCAAGTAATGTATTCTACATCAACCATGGATAAAATACAGGAATTAATTGCCAGTGATCCAAGACTTGGTTATTATGAAGCTGTTTTGGATGATTATTTAGCAATACGTGCCCATGCAGATGGGGATACTGAGGAAAGGATTCTATGTATTGAAAGAGGAATAGAGGTTGCAGAGAAGTTTGATGATCAGCTTCGATTGGTGTACTTTCTAACGAGGAAAGCACACATCATTAGTGACACCAATAGAGCAGAATCGAAAAAACTGCTGGAACGAGCCTATCAAATTGTTGACACCTCATTAGGGACACCTGCTTTCTTTGCAGAGGTTTTAGATAGACTGAGTGCTTTGGATACAATTAGGGGTGAATACAATAGTGCTATCACACGATATCTACAGGTTGTCAGCATCAGAGAAAGGGCTGGATTGAATACTGGAAATGCGTCCTTAGTCCTATCAACTTTGTACAATGTTATTGGTGAATTTGAGTCTGGTCTAGAATGGGCTCAAATGGCTGAGGACCAATTCAAGAGTAGACCGTATCTGATAAACCGCGCTGTTCTCAATCAAATCTGGTCACTCATTCTTCTGAAAAGGCAAATAGAAGCTCAAGCCTTACTTGATACATCAAGAGAATCGATATTAAAATCTGGAGATGAGAGCCAACTTGCGTGGCTTAATTTTGTCACAGGTATCTTGGAAACCGAACAAGGTGACTTCCAATTGGCATCTAGCAGCATTGAAGAAGCACTCAGAATCTATGAACAGCAAGGGTGGGCATATCAGATTCAGCTAATCTTCTTGCATCATCTCGCAAAGATTGATGTCTTCTCAAGTGGATCTCCAGATGCAATCACTCCTTCACTAGCAATTTTAGAAGACAAAGCAGTTTCAGAGGATCTCCCTGGGATTCTTGGACAGGTATTATTACTTAAAGCTGACATTGCTGTCAAGAACAATGATGATGCACAGCTTCGGGAAATAGTCCAGCAGCTTCGAGAGCTTTCTGAGAAGGAGAAACTGCAATTCTTGAAACCTTACTTTGACAGATTGATGAAAAAGCTATAGAGGATGGAATGAACAAGATTTCTCTCTTTCTGGAGTACCTATGAACTATTGGTACCCGTTATGATTAGGAACGCTTTCTCTGCAAAGTTTAGCATAATCTATTATTTCCCATTTGCCTAAGAACCAACTAATCCTGTTTGAATAGCGAGAATGATTTAAGCACACGACCTATCTGAAAGGGCGTGGTCAAATATGGGTCTAATGACAGGAAAGGAATATATTGAGAGTCTGAGGAAACGCAAACCTCTCAAGATTTACATGCTTGGTGAGCGGGTTGAGAACCCGCTTGAACATCCGATTATCAAAGCTTCTGTCAACTCAGTTGCTCTCACATATGACCTAGCTCACGATTCAAAGTTATCAGAATTAATGACTGCAAAATCAGTAATCACTGGGAACAAAGTCAATAGATTCTGTCACCTTCATAACAGTCTAGAGGACCTTCAAAACAAGGTGAAGATGCAACGAGTATTGGGTCAATTATCAGGAACTTGTTTTCAGCGATGCGTTGGAATGGATGCCCTCAATGCTGTATATCTCACGACATTTGAGATTGATGAGAAGTATGGAACTGACTATCATCAGAGATTCATTGAATATGTTAAGACCGCAGAGAGTGAAGATTGGACCATTGATGGCTGTATGACAGATCCAAAGGGCGACCGGAGTAAACGACCCTCTGAACAGAACGATCCGGATGTCTACGTCCATGTCGCTGAGCGACGAGAGGATGGTGTCGTAATTCGAGGTGCTAAGGCACATCAGACAGGTGCAGTCAATTCCCATGAGCATCTCGTCATGCCTACGCTCGCTATGCGCAATGAAGACAAAGACTATGCGATTTGCTGTTCTGTACCTGCAGATGCTGAAGGTGTGACCTATTATTACGGGCGTCAATCCTGCGACCTACGTCGCCTTGATGAAACAGAGGCTGGTGATGTTGACTGCGGAAATCCCGTTTATGGTGGTCAGGAATGCCTCATAGTGTTTGATGACGTTTTCGTGCCAAAGGAACGGATATTCATGAATGGTGAGAACGATTTCTGTTCTCGTCTGGTGGAGTCGTTCGCAGCATACCACAGACAGAGCTATGGCGGGTGCAAGGTTGGAGTAGGTGATGTACTCGTAGGAGCTGCAGCCTCCATCGCAGAATATAACGGAGTCGAGAAGGCATCCCATATCCGTGACAAGATAACAGAAATGGTTCATCTAAATGAAACGTTGTACTCATGTGGTATTGCCTGTTCAGCTGCAGGTCACAAGACACCAGCTGGTAACTACCTCGTTGATATCCTTCTTGCCAATATCTGCAAACAGAATGTGACACGATTTCCGTATGAGATATCTCGACTCCTGCAGGACATTGCAGGGGGTCTCTTTGTGACATGTCCTAGTGCAAAGGAACTTGACAATCCTGAAACTCGTGAAATTGTAGAGAAGTACCTCGTTGGAGCTGAGGGGGCTGATACAATAGACCGTATCAAGATGTTGCGGTTGATTGAGAACCTCACACTTGGAAGGGCTGCAGTTGGATATCTTACAGAATCAATGCATGGAGCGGGGTCTCCTCAAGCCCAAAGAATCATGATAAACCGTTTGAGTAATCTGGAGGAGAAGAAAAAGCTCGCGAAGCACCTAGCTCGGGTTTCTGAGTAGAATTAATTGCATTACTAGATTTAGTGATGGTACATTGTAAGTATTTACCTCTACTGAGCTAACAAACACTTTTCTCAAAGTAATCCATCAAAAATTGAAGTGAGATCTTGACTTATTCGTCTTGGATATTTGAACTTCTTTTTCATCAAACTTTGAAAGATGAATAGAAAGATAAGTAACCTCTGCAATACCCTATTCTAGGTTGAATGCTTAGTACCATTGAGGGGATTAATGTTCTTCGAATCTTATTCCTCTCAATAAAATTACTTGGCAAACCTGCTAAGCGTGGCGGGGAAAATGGTATTTGAGATAGCATATTACACTATAGCTCTTGGACCAGAAATGTACGCAAATTTTGACGGAGTAGAAATAGAAGCTGGTGGTATTATTGCTTGTCATGGCAAGAAGACAGAGAGGTTGACACTCTATTTTTTGAACGATGATAGCCCAGTTCCAATGCCCACAGCGAAAAAAAATATTGCGATTCTATTTCTTCACATAAGTAAAATGCCTGCCTATGTTGATTTACTTCGAAATGAGAAACCTGCCTATGCAGTCATTAATGAGAAGAAACCAGAGAGGTCCTATATCAAGACAACCAAAGAAAGAGTTGGAGAGGAAGAATCTCCATAGATTGATTATTCATAGGGGGAAGGTCACTTTCTCCTCTTTTTTAGCCATCATTTGATGCTTCGTGAAATGAATAAGATTTTTCTCTAATAAGAGCTCTTACAATCTATTTGTGTCCAATCGAGAATATTGAGAATTGAGATAGAGGGAGACAGATCATGGATTCACTTGGAACAATAACAGTGTATTTTCCATTCCTTGACAAGGAAACGAAAAATGTACTCGAAACTATTATGGAAGAAACACCAAACTATGCTGAGTTTGTTAAAGAATTAACTCAAAGAGTATTGACCACAGAAGCTACTGATTTGGTCGTCTATTTTGCTGTACATCATGCAGCCCAACTCTTGGATTTAATCACCATCGAGAAGATAGGGCAGAAATATCCTGATGTTTCCATTATCCAACCTAATGTCCGCTTTGCTAGTCACTTCCAAGGAAAGACCGACGATTTCAGTATTGTCATTCAGGCTGCAGAAACTGTACTTAAAACAAATCCTGAATCATGGTTAGCCCTTGAGATGCGATTCATGAAGTATGAAGCTGAAACCTTCAACTATCCTTCCGTCATCCAAGATTCTGCTAATGTTGATGCAATCTACAAATTAATTAAAAGTGAATCCAATTTCGATTTCTATAATACAGTACTCTACAACAATCTAGCAAGGATTGCAGATATTGATGGAAATTCAGATGAATACGCACGTTGTAACCAGATTGCCATTGATACAGCAAGAAAGAATGATGACCAGGTTCGATTAGCTTATTGTCTCATCGAGAAAGCAGAAATCAACGCTGAAGACAGAATATTAGCTAGGGAACTTCTTCAAGAAGCACTAAGAATAACAGATGATCTTAGTGCAACGGAAGCATATGCTTTGGTTTTGCAACAAATCAGTCATCTTGAGATGATTCGTGGTGAGTTCACCATTGCCATAGAACATTGTCTTGAGGTCGTTAAGATACAAGAATCTCTTGGAATGGAAACAGGTCTTATTGCATTGAGACTTTCAACATTGTACAATATTGTGGGACAATCTGAATCAGGTCTTGAATGGGCAACTATGGCCGAATATCAGTTCAAGAATAGACCATTCTACAAACCTCGAGCTGTCATGCGACAAATCTGGTCGTTAGTAGTTCTAGACCGACTTGCTGAGGCAGAACTACTTCTTAACTCAGTTCACGATGAGATACTAAAATCAGGTCGAGAAAAGAATCTTGCATGGCTTAATTTTGTTATAGGACTTATTCACTATGCGAATAATGATTTCGTTTCGGCAACGAGTAATATTGAGGAAGCACTGAAGATTTTCGAAAACATCGAGGGGACAATGATGACTCAGAATATCTTTCTTCGATTTCTAGCTATGATTGAAGTGACGCAATCCGATAAAGCAACCGAAGTTCTTCCGTATCTCACTCTCCTTGAAGAACGAGCGACTTCAGATGATCTTCCAGGTATATTGGGCCAGGTCCTACTTCTAAGAGCTGATTTAGCAATGAAACAGAGTGATGATGCCTCATTAAGAGAGGCAATCAAGCAACTTACACTCATTACTCAGGAACCTAAGACAGCATTCTTGATGCCGTTCCTTGAAAGTCTTTTGCAACGAATCTGATTCAGTAACTTTCTAGTCTCCGCCAGTTCGTGGCCATGGACCAATATCTCCAGCTGCAATATAGCTATAGTCTTGGTCGAACCAAGCCGGATCGAATGTTCTTAAGAAGTTGATAAACTCCACTCGAATCAGTTCATCAGGAACTGCTGGGTTACCTGGAGTTCCATTTGCAGCAAAATAAGCCTGCTCTTCTGCAGCACTTAAGTTCTGGTAGGCTCCTCCTACTTGTTTTCTGAGCCA
>JBHLPA010000054.1:0-10446 GCA_048939935.1 Promethearchaeota archaeon
TATGAGCAGATTGCAAAGGAGCAGCTCGCAGGTATGGGCGGCGAAGGAGTCGCTGGACTCTTGGGCATTCTGTAAAGCATAAATGAAGGGGGTCTCTGACCCTCTTCAGGTTCTTTCCTTCTTTGTTGCAATTAATTGACGAACATGAATTGAATTCCAATAGACAGACTGATTTCTGAGGTACAGAAGGAATTATAACACGTCCATCTAACCCAGCGCCTAATCTTCAGAACACGGTGTATATACCATGACAGAGTTGCGAAATGTCGTGATCGTAACGGGCATTCCGGGTGTAGGAAAAACTACTGTGATTAACACAGCCGTTGAACAGGTAAAAGAGAGGTCTGGTGAGGATGTTCTTGTTTTGAACTTCGGAACAGAGATGTTTGAAGTGGCCTCAAAAGCGGGTCATGTAACTAATCGAGATGAAATGCGGAAACTACCTACCTCGATCCAGAGAGAGAACCAGAGAAAAGCGGGAGTAGCTATTGCTGAAAAAGCAAAGACCGCCAAGGTGATTGTTGATACACATACACTCATCCAGACCAATAATGGATTTCTGATTGGACTTCCAGAGTGGGTTGTCACAGCTATCAAACCGAAGACAGTCGTTCTAGTTGAAGCAGCGTCCGACAAAATTGCTAGCCGTAGAACTGGTGATGAGACTCGTTTAAGAGATGCGCAAGCAGTTACAGAGATCCAGATACATCAAGAGATGTGTAGAGCTGCTGCTGTATCAGTTGGTACCGTTACCGGTGCGACCGTTAGAATAATCAATAACCGAGAGGGTCAAGTAGAAGAGGCAGCTTCAGAGCTTGCAGACACATTGATGGAGTAGAATTAACATGCAGGACATTTGGAGTATCTTCATGGCATGGTTCGCTGATACCTTTGCAACGCCACCTTATGCAGCGTTTTTTATCATGTTAGTTTCAGTGACCATATCAACAATCAGCAACCTTGCAATGAGACGATTTTCAGACATGCGTAGGTTGAACCGGTATCAGCTTGAGATTAAGCAATTCCGTGAGATGGAACAAAAAGCACAGAAGACCCAGAATGAGAAACTCCTAAAGAAGGTCAAAAGACGGAAATCCTACATTGATAGAATACAGAGAGAACAGATGACTGCGAGGTGTAAACCATCAATGATATTCTTCATACCCTTTATTATCATATTCACAATGCTTCGAGGGTTCTATGGAACTGAAGTAGTTGCAGTCCTCCCGTTCAATATTCAGAAGGTCCTCCCATTCCTAGTTCCATTGGCAGGAAATCCAGTAGCCGGAGGATTTGGCTTGAGCTTCTATGCATTCTATTTCCTTGTGGGTCTTGGACTTAGTTCAATTCTTCAAAGAATAATGGGCACTCAGGTACTCACTACCTAACTGGGCTTTGAAAAGAACTGGCGCTTTTCATTGGACAAAGATGGCAGAGAATGTTAAGAAATAACCTGCTATTTTGACAAAATCTGACATAATCTGCATAATATAGGTGAAACTGAATGATATTTGAAAGACAATGGAACATAGAGTCCTATTAACTCCATTAGATGACTTTGCTCAACTCATAGCAGGATACTTTCAAGAGATCTGGGGATTTCTGATGTTCATTGGTACTGCTGCGTCCATCGTTGTTATTCTGGTTGGAGCCATAATGTTCCTCGTGGGGATCAAAGTTGGTAAAACAACTGGCAGAGGATTGATACTTGGTGGGATTATTCTAGCAATCGTAATTGCTTATTTCACGATGTATCCACCCAATTTTGATTTTGGATGATTGATTTATCTGATACCTTTGATGAGAAAGTTCAGGATTCTAAAGGATTTATTAAAGAGTAGAGAGAATGTCTATGCTACACATCTGAGGGAGATAGCTCAAATTGGCATTGGAATCTTTTGTAATTAATACCGAAGGTCTGGGAAAAACGTATGGCGAAGTCAAAGCACTCACAGGACTTGACTTGAAAGTCCCAAGAAACTCCATCTTCGCATTCCTAGGTCCAAATGGTGCTGGAAAAACAACGACGATAAAATTGCTTCTAGGACTTACCAATCCAACGATGGGAACTGCAACTGTACTAGGACGAAACATCATAACCGATAATGATGAAATAAGAAGAAATGTGGGCTATCTTGCACAGCAACCAAGATTCTACAAGGAACTCTCAGCACGAGAAACAATGCGATTTGCTGCTAGTTTGTTCTTCAAAGGACCAAAGGAAATGATTGAGGACAGAATAGAGTACCTGCTTGGTGTAGTGGGACTTGAAGACAAAGCAGATCGACCAATTGAGGGATATTCGGGAGGGGAGATTCAACGGCTTGGCATTGCTCAAGCACAGATAAACTTCCCAGAATTATTGATATTGGATGAACCTGCGGCTGGTTTGGATCCAGAGGGAAGAGAACAGGTTCTGAAGATTATGGAGTCACTCCGGCACGAATCAACAATTTTTTACAGTACACACATCCTTGATGATGTCCAACGAGTAAGTGATAGAGTTGCAATATTGAATAAAGGAAACCTCATAGCCCAGGCACCAATTGAAGAGCTGCTTGTTGGAAGTGAAGGAGTTGCCTACACACTGGTATTGGAGGGTGCCACACAGAAAGCGTACTCGACACTTTCTGCTCAAAAATGGGTAACATCAATTTCAGAGAGAAAAGAGAAGGACCTGACTCACTGGATTGTCACCGTAGAAGACACATCAATTGCGAAGAAACAGCTCCTAAGGACCGTTTTGCAGGATGATAATGTAGACATCCTTGATTTCGGTCTAAAACAGTATGAACTTGAAGAGATTTTCATGAGATTGGTTGAGGAGGATGATAACAGTGTCTAGTAAGAATTCTTTCGAACCTGTAACAGAAACAGGCTGGAGAATGGGATTCAGTACCCTATTCAAGAAGGAATTGAAGACTTGGTTTGGTACAAATGCATGGTGGCAACAAGCAGGGCTATGGTCGCTGATTCTCGTGATGTTTGGTTCAGTGGGCATCGGAGACCCCGAGGCTGGAGTCTTCATCTTCTATATGATGGCCATGATCTTTCCAGGAATTGCAATCATCATCATATCACAACAAAGAATACTCGAAGAAAAACGGTCAGGATCAGCAGCTTGGATTCTCTCGAAACCAGTTTCACGGACTGCCTTCATAATATCGAAATTCATCCCCTCAGCACTGGGTTTTTGTATATCGATGATGCTTATTCCAGGCATTCTGTTCTATGTGGCTGCCATTTTAATGGGTGCGACACTGCAATTAGGCTCATTCCTCATTTCTCTGGTCCCGTTGATGCTATGGCAGCTCTTCCTATCATGGCTGACAATGTGTTTGGCAACATTCTTTGACAAAGAGGGGCCTGTGATGGCGGTCCCATTTCCGTTTCTATTCATTGGTCCTAGTCTTGCACAACATCCAATATATGGACCAATTGGACCTTGGGGGCTCTTAATGAACTCAATCAGCATCACAACAGGCGAAAACTATCCTGTATACCCAATCATTATCACAGTAGTTATCTTGGTATTGCTTCTAGTAATAGCAATAGTCAGATTTCAAAGACATGAGTTCTGATAGACAAGCTGAGAGAAGACCTATTTCCAAGCACCGCTTTGCTTAAAAGGAATGATAAGAGGGTCCCCAAAGAGATACCAAGGTGTCATATAATGCCACGACCAGGAATGCTAACCAGATCTAGAGCAAACCGGATGGTGAGGACTCCGGGTGATAGGAGGGTCATTCACAGAAAGAAGTTTTACAGGGCATGGGGGACCTGCGCTATCACAGGAGCTAAGCTCCAACTCCCTAAGGCAGCTAAGCATGGAGCTAGAAGTAGTGCAAGTCGTTCAGCAAAGCGTCCAAACCGACCTTATGGCGGAGTAATCACTTCAAAAGCCCTACGTCGTGGTATCATCAAAGCCTCTCGAGACTAGTGCAATGAAGCGAGTAATCACCATAGGAGGACTCCATGGCACAGGTAAAAGCTCAGTTGCAGATGCAGTTGCGAAGAAATTTAGTTTGAGAAGAATGTCTGCTGGAGTTGTATTTCGTCAGCTCGCAAAAGACAGGGATATGACTCTAGAGGAATTCAGCAGGGTCGCTGAAGGAAATGAGGACATTGATCGGTTGATTGATGATAAACTGAGAGAAGAAGCCAAAAAAGGGAATGCTGTCATTGATGGTCAACTAGCGGCGTGGATGGCTGGTGATAATGCGGACCTGAAGATTCTGTTGATTGCATCTGTAGAGAACAGAATCAGAAGAATTTCAGAAAGAGATGGTACAGACTTTGAATATGCTCGTCGAGAAACAATCACTAGAGAGGGGAGTGAGAAGGCAAGATATCTGGAGTATTATGGAGTAGATGTTTCAGACCACTCAATCTATGATATCATTATTAATACCGACAAATACGACTTAGACGAAGTCACAAAGATTGTCTTCACTGCTATCGAGGAATTCTTCAAAGATTAACTAATTGTAGTATAAAGCGTAAGGCTCTTATTGCCAACAATAGTCGGCGACATATTCTCCCAGCCTACAGGGATGATGCTACGAGGTGACTCGAGTGCGGACCATGGGCAAGGTGAGGTGTATTGAATATGAGTCTCTACGAACCTGGAAGAGTATGTGTGAAAACAATGGGCCGTGAGGCAGGTAGCTATTGTATTATTGTTGAAGTGAAAGATGAAAGTTACGTAGTGATTACAGGGCCCAAACATCTGAGTGGGATTAGACGACGTAACTGCAATACAAGGCACCTTGAACCTCTCGAAACTATGCTAAACATCACTGCTGGTGCAGATGATGAAACGGTAGAGAAGGCGATTGAAGAAGCAGGTCTGACAGAGAAATTCAGAACCAAAATCAGACTTGAGGTATAGGTCAATATTTCAGGAGAGTCAGTAAATTGCCGGGAATGCTCCCTGCTGATCAACCCCGTGAACTGATTCTAAAGGCATCTGACAGGTCTAATCCTGATTATGGTTTTCAATCGTTAGATAATCTGCCTATTGAGTATCTTCTAGAGAATGGTGTAATTGCACTGGACAAACCGTCTGGACCCACAAGTCATGAGGTGGCTACTTGGGTTAGAAAGATACTCGGGGTTGAACGTGTTGGTCATGGTGGAACTCTGGACCCAGCTGTCACAGGTATCCTACCGACAGGAGTAGGAAACGCAACAAAAGCGATGCAGGCATTAATACCAGCAGGAAAAGAGTATGTCTGTGTTCTTGAGCTTCATAACAGAACTTCTGAAGATGAGGTCAGGAGAGTTGTGGGAGAGTTTGTCGGAAAACTATACCAGAAACCCCCACTAAGGTCCTCGGTGAAGAGGATTCTTCGAGTTCGTGAGATCTATTACAACAAAATCTTAGAAATCAAGGGGAGATTAGTTCTATTCAGGGTTGGTTGTCAGGCAGGAACATATATCCGAAAGTTGTGTTTTGACATTGGAGAAGCCATTGGTGTGGGAGGGCATATGAGAGAACTACGTAGGACACGGGTGGGTATGTTTAGAGAAGATGAGCATATGTGCTCACTCTACGACTTGAAGGATGCTTTTGTCTTCTGGAAAGAAGACGGTGATGAAACAGAGCTAAGAAAGTATCTACTCCCAATAGAATTTGGATTAAGACATCTACCAGCTATCAATGTGCGTGACTCAGCAGTGGATGCTATCTGTCATGGTGCAAACCTTGCTGCTAGTGGTGTGGTGAGTCTTAATAGCGGCATGAAGAAGGATGATATGGTGGTCCTGAAGACCTTGAAGGGGGAAGCAATCGCTGTTGCAAAGTCTGCTGATACGAGTGACCACATTGCCAAAGCAAAGAGTGGAATAGTTGCAAGTACTGACCGTGTATTGATGGAACGGGGTCGGTATCCTTCCATGTGGAAAAAAAAGTCACAAGAGTGATTCAAATACCATCTTAGCCACCTTTTTATCCACAAAAGTCCAGTAATGGTTGGCTCTGGAGCAGAAGCGCGACTGACGGTACTCATCTTCGGATGAGAGCTGAGGAAACTCCCGACTGCGTGTCGACGCCAGTCCTGTGAGAGCTGGGAGGCGAGAGTCTCGCTCTGGGAACAGAAACGGCACCCCCACGCTGGATACGACGATGATACAGAGATTGAATCTGTTGAGGATCAGTTTGGACGGGTTGAAACGGCCCATCACTGGGCAGCAATTCCAAGCGTACACCTGCGATGTGTCGACCTGAGGTGTAGGGTAGGATGCTTAGTTTGATGTCGCAAGACTTCAGAATGGTAACAGTCTGAAGTGGAACAGAATTGGGGTTACTCTCTGGACCAGAGCCACTCCACCCATCTATTCCTCTCGAATGTGTTCAGCCATGATTTCCTGCTGAACCTGAACAACCTCACTACTTGTATTGCATTTTGCATAGGCATCAAGCCATTCACGATTCAGGGTAATGAATGAATGACCCCACTTGAACACAGACATCATATCGTCAGCTGCCTTGCGCATTCCTAGGATATACAGAGCTGCGGCTAATGCTTCTGCAGTGGATAGTTTCACCGGTTTATATGTATTAATTGGATTTGCGGCTAGGAGATAGGGCAAAGATCTCTGAATCCCTGTTTTTGAAGCTGAGAAGATCTTCTCAGCTTGTTTCCAGGAGCAGTCAAGTGCCACGAGACCGGACTTGACCACATTCTCTTTGTCAGCAGGTGAAAAAGCAACCTTCGAAACTGGATTAAGAACAACGGACCTGCGTGGTATGAATCGCATGTTCTTGACAATATTGGCCTTATGCATTCTACCTAGTCGAGTTCCAGTGCATTTCTTCGGGTCACACTGATTAGCATGGTAGACAATAATTTCGGGATTATCGGCCAAGAGTCACTTCACCAACAGTCTTCTGTCAAAGAGTAAAGGATTTCTGTGTTACCATATGTCATCACAGTGAGGACTTTCATCATGCTCTATGAGCCAGGTATCTCCTGTGAGATTTGTAACCAGACCGAGGGAACGCACACCACTTGTCGTATGTGTGGTGCTAATGTCTGTGAAATGTGCAAAGCAGAAGAGGAGGACCTGTGTATCAACTGTCTTGAGGCAAAGTGCCAGATCTGTGGTGAGTTCTTAGCTTCTCGTGCATGCAACACCTGCGGTAAGCTGGTGTGTGAAGATCATGGGACCAAGGTAAACGAGTCCACGTTATGTGATGACTGTCGGAAGAGTGACGAATGAGCAAGAACCTAGTTCAGATTGGGATGGATGACATCGATAGCCCTGGAGGTAGATGTACCACTCATTTTGCAAGTCTCGTTGTGGAAAATCTCAAGGAGTGGAATGTAGAGTGGGTCGATTATCCAAACCTCATCAGATTGAATCCGAATATCCCCTACAGAACAAGAGGAAATGGTGCTGTAGCTCTTCGGTTTATGACCGACAAACACGGTTTGGATTCTATAATCCCTATGGTGGAGGGTCTAATTCAGAGTTATGTCGAAAAAAACTATCCAAACACAAATCCTGGTGTAGTCTTTCTTGAAAGCAAAGCATCAGAACAAATACAGAATCTTGCAGAACTTGCCCAATGGCGAGTTGTCCCAATCCAGCTTGCATCGAGGGTGATCAAGGTTAATGACATCGCTCACATTACCAAAGGGAATGGAAGGGGACTCATTGGAGCACTCTCAGCAGTTGCTAATACCCTTCAAGGGGATCATACTTACGAGTACATTGCATATCGTTCCTTGGAAAATTGCAATGGCAAGCGAGGTGTAGACCCAGACTCAGTACGGGTCATGGACCAAAAAATGGGAAACAGGGTTTTTTCTAATATTGACTCGACAACGAACAGAATAATGATTGAACCTCATGGTAAAGATCCTGTTCTTTATGGAATTCGGGGAGAAGCCCCAGATTCTGTTATTGAGGCGGCGAAGCTTGTTAGAAGTAAGCAGAATATCGATCGATGGATGGTTTTCAGGTCAAATCAGGGAACTGGAGAACACCTGAAACATAAGGTTAAGATCAAATATCTAAGACCCTACATGACAGCGGTGGTGGCAGGGAAAGTAAAAACTAAACCTGTGATGATTGAAGGTGGACATACAATCTTTAGTATTCAAGATGATGAAATGAGTATTGATTGTGCAGCATATGAGCCCACAGGTGAATTTAGAGAGACCATCATGAAGTTAGCTGTTGGTGATTCAATCAAGGTTCATGCAGGAGTTCGGCCAGCCTCCCGAACACACGGGCTGACATTAAACCTCGAAGGTCTAGAGGTCCTGGGATTGACAAAAGTAGTCGAGATTTCTAATCCAGTCTGTCCGAAATGCGGGAAGAGAATGAAGAGCGCAGGCGCTGAACAGGGTTACAAATGTGTGAAGTGTGGTCACCGAGACAGAGAGATTAGTAAAATCGAAAAGCCACTTGCTAGAGACCTCCATCGGGGATTGTATTTACCACCCCAACGTGCTCAGAGACATCTTACCAGACCCTATACACGTGTTGGAAAAATGAATAGTGGAATACCAAGTGAGCTAGTACCTAAATGGCATAGCCATTGAAGCAACTTACAGTGCAGGATTATCGTTTGTCTAAACTCTTCGGCCTCGACGACCACCAGGTTTTCTTGTGCCATCATGAGGCATTGGTGTTACTTCGTCGATAATCCCAATCCGCAGACCAGCTCTACTAAGTGCACGAATTGCAGCCTGTGCTCCGGGCCCGGGTGTTTTGGGTCCATGACCTCCGGGAGCGCGTACTCGAATGTGGATACCGTAAATACCCTTGTCTTTTGCGTCACGAGCTGCTTGGAAAGCAGCCTGCATTGCAGCATGTGGAGATGACTCATTCCTGTCTGCCTTGACCATCATTCCACCAGAGTACCTGGCAAGTGTTTCAGCGCCAGTGATATCAGTTATCATGATTATTGTGTCATTATATGAGGCATAGATGTGAGCAACGCCCCACTTATCGCGTTCTTCTTTACTCATCTGCATCGTCTCCGACAGATTCAAGATCTTCATTTGTCACTGGTTCAGCTTCACGGGATCTCCTTGGACTATCAATATCATCCACATTCTCAAGACTTTCAGCGGAAGCACGAGTAGCAGCATCTGATGCAGCAATTCTAGCAGGGTGTGATGCATCATTCAATGCTGACTTAGCAGTGTACTGTATCCGGTCCTGCTCTGCAACTGTGATTATCCGTTGGGGTGTGTCTACTTTTGCAGAATCAAGAGCTATGTGTCCATGAGTGACTAGCTGGCGAGCATGATGCATTGAGCTAGCAAGACCCTTCCTGAAAACAACGGTCTGTAATCGTCGTTCAAGCAGATTCTCCATTGTGAGGTCGAGAACATGATCCAGAGTTGGATCAGTGGTGAGTATCCCTAAACGAGCAAGTTTGTTGACAAGTTCACGTTCTTCCTTTTCTCTCTCCGTGACTGGAAGGGCAAGGAGATTCCGGGCCTGTCTACGATAGTTTGAGAGTTCGGTCTTGTGCTTCCAGAGCTCCTTCTTGTTTCTTAGACCATAAATACCAATCATCTGCAATTCTTGCTCAAATCGATCACTGTCGAACGGCTTCTTAGGAGCAACATACTTCTTTTTCTGTTTGCGTGGGTCACCCATCTATGTTTCCCTCAGTGTCTTTGCTATTCTCTTCCTTGAAACTCCTACAGCCATTCCACCGCGCCCAGTTGTCCTTGTGTGTTGGCCTCTTACTCTCAGACCAAGTGAGTGTCTCACACCACGCCAAGACTTGATTCTGCGAAGCCTGTCTATATCATTTCTATGAGCAAAATCAAGATCTGAACCAGTTAGATGTAACATTTTTCCACTCATTCTATCTCGTTGACGATTAACGTACCAGTCAGGAAGGGCAGAAGCAACAGGGTCCTTGATTATCTTCTCAATCTTCTTGATGTCAGAATCTTTCAAGAAACCAAATCTTTGTGTTGGATCTATTCCGAGCTTTATGATTATGGCTCGAGATAACCTAAGGCCCACTCCTCTAACACGAGTAAGCCCTTGTAGCACGTTTTCATGTCCATCAATGTCACTTCCCGACAAACGGACAATATGCTTGTATTCTTCTGACATGGTCTATAGCCTCATCTGACTGGTCTAAGACTTGTTCGCGTCTTGAAGTTACCTTATAATCCTTATCATCAAGCAGCGAATTTGTAGTGGACACACTCAAGCTTGGGGGTGTTCAAATGAGAGAGGGAGCCATTAGATATGAGAGAGGAGTAAAGTGCCCAGTGGAGAATCGTCATTTCGTGAGCCAAAGATAACTACATCAATACTTGCAAGCATCCCAGATTGTCTCCATGATATACTTGAAGAAAACATGCAACGTATGGCTGAAAAAAGATCATCAATTCTTGTTTCGAGCAACAATCTTGCGACTAGATTTATCCTAGAACGGTGGGGAATTCGCTCATCTCAACG
>JBHLPA010000345.1:0-2608 GCA_048939935.1 Promethearchaeota archaeon
ACCTCCTTCACCATTCTGTCTGAGGTTTCAATTAGTTTGACTAGTTTTGTAGAAAGAGACCCTTCAGGGTCCTCGCCACCCATGAAATCATAATAGTGCATTGTACCACCTGATTTGAGAAGCTGACAAGCCTCCGAAATGAAGTCAGATGCCCCCGAGGGATGGTTCATAATCACTCTGTCTGCTAGATGAGGTTGAACTGATGTAACATACTCACGAATATCCTGATTGATTGGTGTGATTTGTCCCGATAGTCGATTCATAGCCATACTTGATTGCAGGAGTTTGGTAGCCTCTGGATTAATATCAACAGCAACAACAGAAGCTTGTACTTTTCGAGCGATATGAAGTGCAAAGGGACCAACGCCTGTAAACATGTCAACCACATGTTCATGCTCTTGGACTAACTGTGCAATCCGATTATGTTCTTCAAGAAGTCTAGGACTGAAGTAGGCTCTTGCCAAATCCACGGATATTCTGCAGCCATATTCTATGTGGATTGTATCTGTCTTGTCAACACCTGCAAGTAATTCGTATTCACGAGTCCGCAGTGTACCTCCAATGGCTCCTTTCTTACCAAGAATGGTAACAAAGTTTGGCCGCACCTGAAGAAACGCTTCGCCAATGGCATAGCGATACTTGTGAATCTCTGGGGGAATCTCAAGTACGGCTATATCACCAATCAAATCGTAAGCCCTCGGTAGTAAGTCCAGTTCCGATACGCTCAGTCGATTTTCAAGAGCTTCTCTGACAGTCCTCGGCCCTGTTATTGTGGACATGAACTCCTTATGTCCAGTCATCCATTTGCTCACATCGCTTTCAGGGAACATTTCAATCAAATTGATCTCTTGTTTCAGAGGAAAGAACAGCTTTCCTTTATTGGACTCTATTTTTCTATCTACATCTAGAACACCAAGTTCAAGCAGACGCTGACGTACCTGTTCTCCAAATTCTGTAGGCACACAAAGGAACGGGTTCTCATCTGACATTGATTCAGGATGTGTTGCTCCTGCCTAAGACAATTACGATTCATCAATCTACAAAACGAATAAATTCACGACCAGCACCAGCCTTAGTTCCAACCATTAGTTGGTAGAAATCTTTGCTTTCAGATGTTATTGACGAAACCTTTTGTAATGTTCCACTGACCTCAACTTCATCACCGGGTCTGAATAAGCCAGTAAATGCTCCATCGTAAATCAATATCCGAGTTACTTCGATACCATTGTGGTTTGATAGTGGTTTTGATTTCACTTGTAATAGAGCTGGATGAAATATCCCATATTTCGCATCTTCTACGGTGAATGCGGTTTGGACAAGCTCTTTGTCTACCAGTGAGTAGGATTCACTACCGTAGATAATTGGTACTTCGTTAGGCCTTAGGACCGGAGTTATACCAATACATTGACTGTCGTAATAGAAAGCTATTCTTCTTTCAAACAGCTTTCTCATATCATTAGCAGATAGGGTTGGTATTCTGTTCAATACTCTAGATATCCCAATATTCCACTCATCGAGTGTTCGGAGTCGTACATGAGTATCTTCTGTTACCTGTGAGTAATTATTTTGTAGATTCCAAGCCGATTCATAACCATAGACGTTCATGTTGATGTCTGAAAATTCTGTATTGTGACCTCTCCATGCAATACTTCCTGCAACACCAATATCAGATAATGGGATATCTAGTTGGTTGTGTAGTGCCTTTGCCATTCCATCAACAGCTTCCTCAAGTGAGTCTTGAGGACCAAGTTCTAGAATCTCTCCCAGTCTTACATCAGGTCTGTAATGTTCTACTATATGAGAATGCGGCACCTCAATCAGCTCTGTGCCAAAATGGGTGTCCTCTACAAGGTAATCTGATGGAACTATCTCAAGACCGTCAATTACCGCTTCTACGTTTCCATAGAATATTCGCCTATATTTTTGGCCAGCATACTCCCATCTTCCTTCGGATGCTGGAACGTACTTCAGAAAGGATAGAGCTCTGTCTTTAGGTTGGATATATCCTAAGACAACAAAAAGTCGACCTTCGGTATCCCGAATGATATCGCGATCGCGAACAATGTATTGTTGTGATGTTCCAGACACCGATATTCACCAGATTCTAAAGGCGCCATAAGGTACAAGACTAGGACAGGTGAATCAATACCTATGCGCATTCTGCATCTCTGTGATAGCCTTAATCCTGCCGGTCTTGGGGGATACGAATCTTATCTGCACTATCTCTCAAGAGTATTTTCACAAGATGCACATTCATCATTTATCGTTACTCAATCACCAGAACATGACTCGGAGTTACTAGTTCCGCATGAGTTCTATGATCTCTATCATCTCCCAGGTAACTACCTAGAGGCACGAAAATGGCAGTTTCTCTCATCCCCACAGGATCAATGGACGCGTCTTGCAGAGGAAATGTTCGTCCCAGATGATCTTGTGAGAAATATTGAAGCCCTGATTGTTCAACTCCAAGAATTGCTAACTACACTGAATCCGGATATAATTCATGCACATAGCACATACATCGTTTTCAACCATGTCTTAGAAGAAATGAGGGACTTTCTCAGAGAGAGCAATATTCCCATTGTAGCAACAATCCACGGTCTCCCAA
>JBHLPA010000055.1:0-10425 GCA_048939935.1 Promethearchaeota archaeon
AGATTGGCTGTTTGTAGAAGATGAGTGAGATCCTCCTGTTTGACCTTACAGCTTCAGCCATGAGAAGTTACCATTGCAGTCAGTCGTACTTCCGGCACTTGGTGACTCATCCTCCTGTAGTTTTTAGGGCAATCCTGCCCAACTAGCATCAATAAAGCGTGGGTATTAAGATTCTTGGTCGAGCTCACTTCACAAGCCTTATAGCCAGTCTAACGAAGCAGTCCGCCGATATAAGAGAGTGATAAGAGTTGGATATCAAGAAGGTCTCTGAAAACATCCATGAAATACCACTGAGTACTCAACCAGGCATGAAAGTTCCAGTGAGAATTTACGCATCTGATACATTGGTGCAAAAAATGAAGCAGGATGCGACCTTCAAACAAGCCACAAACGCTGCGTGTCTACCTGGAATCTACAAACACAGCATAGTTTTGCCTGATGGTCATCAGGGATATGGATTTCCAATAGGAGGTGTCGCTGCAACTGACTATGAGTCTGGAGTTATCTCACCAGGTGGAGTCGGATACGACATCAATTGTGGAGTCAGAGTATTAAGGACTAATCTTGATGAGAAGGATGTTCGCCCAAAAATTAGAAACCTCATTGATCAGCTTTTCGAGGATGTGCCGACTGGAGTAGGAAAACAGGGCAAGATCGACCTTCGAAACCATAAGGGAGTGGATGAAGTACTTGCCAATGGAGCAGAGTGGGCTGTAGAGCAAGGTTATGGGTGGGAGGAAGACCTAGACCATCAAGAAGCCAATGGAAAACTCGATATCGCAAGACCTGATGATGTCCCCGATTCAGCAAAAAGCAGAGGCCTCAGGCAGAGTGGCACACTAGGTTCAGGGAATCACTTTCTTGAGATTCAAATTGTTGACGAAATCTATGACGAAGAAGCAGCTAAAATCATGGGCATCACCAGAAAGAACCAGATAATGGTGATGATACATAGTGGTTCAAGAGGACTTGGACATCAAGTGTGCTCAGAATACATCAAGATAATGACTAATGCGATGAGGAAATACAACATTGAGGTTCCAGATCGCGAACTATGTTGCGCTCCAACAACCACACCTGAAGGACAGGCATATCTGGGAGCAATGAGTGCTGCAGCAAACTACGCCTTCGCTAACCGGCAAGTTATGATGCACTGGACAAGGGAAGCATTTGGAAAGGTGTTAGGTACATCACCCGAAGATCTTGATATGGATCTAATCTATGACGTGGCTCATAACATGGGTAAGGTAGAGGAACACGATGTAAATGGTAAGAGAACCAAGGTTGTTGTCCATAGGAAAGGTGCAACACGAGCATTCCCACCTAGCCACCCAGAAGTTCCTATAAAATACCGGGATATCGGGCAACCAGTCATCATTCCAGGCACCATGGGAACAGCATCATACATTCTAATTGGGAATGAGAAAGGGATGGATCTTACTTGGGGTTCAACTGCGCATGGCGCAGGTCGGTTCATGAGTCGTTCAAAAGCAAAGAAACGATTCTTCGGAAAAGAAGTGCAAAAAGAACTTGCCTCCGAGGGGATTCTAGTCAAAGCAACCAAGGGCATTGTGATTGCTGAAGAGGCTCCTGGTGCTTACAAGGACGTTGATGAAGTAGTCAAGGTTTCAGATGCGGTGGGCATAGCAACTAAGGCTGTAAGACTACGACCTATCGGTGTCATCAAGGGATAATTGTTCAGCCCTTTCATGTGCTGCGATGTCTGCTAGTACTAATGCAATTCCAAATAAAATTACAATGAAACCAACGACAGTGGTAATTCCAGGAATTTGGGCAAAGATGAGTGCTGCGAGTATAGCTGCTCCAACTGGTTCTCCTAGAACTGCTGATGACACAACGTAAGCAGGCACCTTGGTTAGTAAGTAATTGTTAACTGAATGACCTAGAACAGTGGGAAAGATTGCCAAAGCAAGGAAGATTACCACCTCAGTAGGCTGAAAAACGAGTATATTGAGATTGAATGTCATACAAATGGGGACAGTTGTAAGTGCTGCAATTAGGTATATTGTTGTAGTATATACAGTGATTGGCATTTCTTTGGCTATCCTACGACCGCCTATAAAATAGAGTGCAAGAAACAACGCTCCCGAGAGTGCTAGAAGGTCTCCAGCCAACGCTACAATACCACTTCCGCCAAAGTCTCCCCATGCAAGAAAAACAGCACCAATCAATGCAATGAGAATTCCCGCCCAAGACCGTCTTCGTAATGCTTCACCGAGAAACAGAGTTGAAAGAATAGCTGTGAAGATGGGTGATGAATCTACCAAAACCACACTCGCGGCTACGGTTGTCATAAAGAGAGATTGGAACCATGTGCAGAAGTGAAGCGACAAGGTTATTCCAATTGCAACGAGCCAAAACCAGTTTTCTCTTGTGATTATTTGCCTTAGTTTCTTGAAGTCTCCGCGAGCTATTCCTATCGTAGCCATAAAGATTGAACCGTAGAATGTTCTCCAAAATACAATAACGAAAGGGTGAGATGAACTGAATAGAATAAGGATACTCGCGCTCGACACCATTGAAACTGATAAGAATAATAGAGGTATCACTTGTCGCTTACTACTAGTGGAATCGATAAGCGACTCAGCCATAATCTACACCTTGACTTGGTGTCCCCCTGACCCACATCCGACACATTTCAAATCTTCCTCAACGACCTCTGCAACCTGTGAGTCACAGACTGGACATTTTTGTACGATAAGATTCTCTAGATTATGCGACAGAAGTTTCTTCTCAACATCTTCAAGTGATTTGTATTGAATTAGTACCTTACAATCAGACCCCCGAACCATCCTAGATAATGACTCAATCTCACCATTGTAAAACATCAATACGGGTTTCAAGAGCTCAATTGCTAGCATAATCTCCATACCTACACCAAGTGATGGATTTGACACCTCAGCAAGAAGAAAGTCACACATCCGAACATTGTATACATCACGCCTGTAAATTTCCTCTGGTTCAGCTGGACCAAGGAATTGAGGAGCAAAAACTGTAAGACCTTGTTCTTCAAGTAGATTCAAAATTTGAGTACAAAATTCGTCTTTTCGAGACCCTTTATGGATTATTGGAGCTGAAAGATAGACCAACACCATCCCTATGCACCTTTAGTTGATAGCTGAGTTAGTCCTCACTCGTTGACTCAGTTGCTGCACCAAGTTCTGAGATAGATGGGACTGATCCATCATCGGTTAGAATCTCATATTTTCCAGATCGACCAAGAGACAGCTGAACATTACCCCTCCATTCTTTTGCCCACCCATCTGTGATTTTGATAACTTTCCCTGCAGAAAGGTCTGATCCTTCACCAAATCCCCATAGAGAGAGAATCGTGGATCCAGTGTCGTCTGCAACAAGAACCTCTGTGAGTTGAGTCTTCCGTCCGCTTCGAGTGCTGACCATCTTTGGAGGAGCAACAGATACAATTCGAACTATTAGTTCTGTGATATTCTTTCCTGGTTCTACTTCAGATAGCTTCAAGCAGTTTGCCTCTGGTTTGTTGCATCATACTAGCAAATCAGTCTTTCCGCTCAATAAAATTAGTCTTCTTTCTCATCTTCCGCTGATTCAAGCAATCGATCTAGCTCCGCCAGAGTGTCTCCGTCCAAAGGTAAATACGAATCGTCATCATCATCATGGTCATCTTTATTCTCTTCAGCGACCGTACCAGTCCCACCAACTGAACGATCCAATGGGCCTAGAAATTTCTCCAACTCTATAAGAGACTCAGCATCAATTTCATCAGTTGCTTCAGGCTCGTGCTCAGCGGGGATTGTTTCGTCGCTTCCGATTGCCTGAAGCGCTGTGTCAATCTCATCTTCAGATGCTTGTTCTATTTCAGTTGCTATGATATTATCAAAGTCATCAGTTTCAAGAGCTTCGAAGATGAGGTCCTTTGCCATCTTCATTGCGTCAGTGTTTTCCTCGATGACAAGTTCGGGGCTAGAATCTTCAATCGCGCTCTCGGTATAACTGGGCTCAGCTCCCATTATCGCAGGTGGAGGTGCTTCTTCTGCAACCGCTGGTTCTTCAATTGGTTCTTCGACAATCTCAGGTTCTGATTCAGGTTCTGATTCAATCTCGATTTGGACACCCACGTCATCAGCTGTTTCTACTGCTTCAACGGATACTTCAATCTCTTGCTCTGCCGGTTGTTCCTCTACCTCTTCACTGCTAGGGGCCAATACTTCTTCTTCTTCAATCGCAAATTCTTCTTCCTCAATAATCTCATATTCATCAAGATCTTCAATCACTCTACCCTCTTCATCAACGTAGACTTCTTCATACTCCACTTCCTCTTCTTCTTCATACTCCTCTTCCTCTTCTTCCTCGATTTCTTCCTCTTCTTTAACATGTTCAACTTCGGAAATCGCTTCTTCAGTAGCTGCATCTGTGAACTTCAACAACTCAGAAGCAGGGAGGTCTGGAAGAGCTACACCAACATATTGTGCAGCTGCACTCATCAAGATTCGTAACATTTCATCTCGACGGTCTTTGTCGATAGCGACCATGGGGTATGTGGGAATCCCAAGAATCTTTTGAACTACTTCTGGCTTCATGGCGTTTGGTTTATCCTGTTTATTAGCCATTGAAAATACAGGTACTTTTGGAGCATCTCGTTTTATCAACTTGAGAATGTCTTTGCTGATTATGACATTCCTCAAGGTGGAATCACAGACAAGGAATATGACATCTGCACCATGAAAATAAAAACGCCATAAAGTTCTAAATCGTTCCTGTCCTGCAAAGTCCCATAGAACTAATGAATAATTACCAAAACGGATATTCTCAACTGTTTCGAGATTCAAAGCTATCGTCGGTACATATTGAAGCGGTGGAGTATCACCTAGGAGCAGATGGAGAGTTGTTGTCTTACCAACACCACCTTCTCCGACTAAAGCAATTTTTAGCCTAGTTGTGACTGATGGTTCTATTAACACTTCATAGTTCTTGACTGCACCTTCGATTCCCTTTTTCTTGAACATCTTTCGTAGTGCCTTTAATGCCAGATCTAACTTTTCGTATGTATTTCCCTCGTCTTCGCCTTTATCAGTGACAAAAATAAGAACAGAATCCTCAATCCAATCCTTCCCCATGAATTTATGATCGCCAATTATTAGAGGTAATTCCTGAACTTGACCGAGTTCTGTCCTGAGGTCCTCACGTGTGGCGATGAACTCATTCAATGCCTCTCTATTCACCTCTACTGGCCAGTACTGTGTTGATGCGATTACTTGTCGCGTGGAGATGCGAACGAGGAAAGTGTTATGGATCACTTCAGTATCACCAAGTTCTATCAAATCAATAGGCGATGTCACTGAGGCCTTTTGGATAGTAAGTTAATCCTTTACGTATAGATTAAGATGTTCTGTGTGTATATTTTGATATTCTGTGTATCTATTAGCAGTCCAAGAATGAATAAGTTGGAGCGGCGGGTTCGCCGAAGCGAACCTCCCGCATCCGTGGAGCTCTTTCCACAGGATGCATGGCAAAATCAAATTACATGCGCAAGACTTGCCCACATGGGGCAAATAGGGACCTAGAACTCACTTTGGGACCGTGTTTGCTGCGAGTTCCTTGTTTCTTTCGAAACATGACGGGGGAAGTCCATGCAAACCTGTATGAAAGATTTCAGACGCCCGAAAGGCAAAATAACATATGAAGCTTTCTAGGTTTTTTACTGGACTATTTCAGACCTTTTTTCACTGAATTATTCGCAGCAATCTTTTGGTAATTTTGGAAAAATCGCAGTATAATCTGCTATAGATCCAATTTGAAGATGACTTCGAATGTGACAAGAGAGTTTCTTCTAGCGCGGAAAGTTATCTCTTAGTAATCGCAGGTGATGATGAACCATTTCCATTTGTTTTGGGTCATCAGGTGTCTTCTCAAGGTCAGTTACTAACGTCTGAAGGAAGTATTCTGGGAAGAACAACCTAACACGAATATCGTTCAGCAAGAACAACCATTTATCGTATTCACCTGAAGCTCCTTTTCGTCGTTTCTCTGAAATGATTCTAAACTTCTTTAGTGTCTGTATAGCAGACTTAAGCTCCTTAGGTGGGATAGCTAGAGTCGCTTCAAGTTCAGATATGTTGACAGGTCTCCTCCTAAGCTCACTTAGTGTATCATAACAATCAGGATCTGCAAGAACCTGTGCAACCGAAACAGTATCTTCAGGAGTCTTTTGCCATTCAGTCAAGAACTCCAGAACTTCAGCCTTATATTCTGCAGCAAGTTCTGGATCGAGAACGCTACTTGCTGATTCCATTGCTATTAGTGGAGGCGCTCTGAAAACTTCAAGGTCCTTAATCATGAAGACGCAAGTTCGACCAATCTCATCAACCCACTCGGATTTCACAAGTCCTAACTCTTCAAATGGAGCGATCACAGAATCCACACTGACGCTTGGTAATCCAGTGACCATTTTGAGCCATTCCTCAAGTTCCTCCTTAGAAATACCGCCTTTCCAGAGTTTTGGAAACACAGCTCGCGAAACCTCATCTGAGAACAGACGTGCAAGTCTTGATTCGTCGGTCATTCCTGCAAGCCTGATAATACGACGGTAGGTATTATCAATCTCAGTCTGCAATTCGGAGTCAGTCATGGCAACTACCGCATTGGTAAGAGGAGTTACCACTGAAGTTATGGCGGCCTCGTAGGTCTTTGGATCCTCTGATGGAGTGAGTAAGAGAGAAACACAGTACTGTTCCTCCTCTCTAACAATTCCAGTATAGTATGATGCAACACCGTATTCCTCACCCCCAATTCTAACACTAAGTGATGAGAATCCAGCGGTTGCGTCACCCATTGCGTGTGACGTGAAGATACGCATTATCTCTGTATTGAGATCTTCCCTATAATAGTCCGCAAAGTCCGCAGGTACTTTCGCCTTTAGGACAGCGCCTATCTTTGAGTCCCAGTCTATGAGCAGCATTGCTACGGGCATTTTTCTTCTCTCCCAGTCCCTGGAGTAAGATAGTATTTAGCCAGACTATTTTACGATGCAGGGAGCCAGCCTAAAAAACCTTGTCTTATTTGAACCCGACTATTTGAAATATCGACCCGTTCAGCGCTTTTTAGATAACCGTATAAGATTTCAAATCTGTAATCATTCACTCATTATTATGACGTCAGTGATGACATCATATATCTCGTCAATAACTTGATCTAATGGTTTCTTAGAATCAATCACTTTGTATGTACCAGAGTCACTCTCAACCATCTCAAGATAGGCCTGGCGAACCTTGACGAGTCTATCTATCTTTTCGAACTGAAGATTAGCTTTTCCCGTTCTTCCAGTAGCACGTTCCAATCCAATATCAGCAGGGACATCAAGAATAAACACAATATCGGGTTCAGGAGCATTGATTCCCTCTCGATTTCTCCGAAGAATCTCACTCCAGTGAAGATCCATCACTGCTGATTGATAAGCTCCAGTTGCAAAGAAATAACGGTCTAGAAGGACTACCTTTCCCGCCTTAAGAGCTGGAAGTATTCTGTTGGCTATGTGCCATTCACGGTCCTTAATGAAGAGTTCGAGTTCTTCCTGCGGAGTCAATTCACCCGCTGGAGACCGTGATCGAATCTCCTTCCCCCATGGACTAAGGTCCGTTGGCTCTCGGAGATAAACCACTTCATATCCGATTGATTGAAGTCTTGGGACAAGTGCCTTGCACGCACATGTTTTACCTGACCCATCTATCCCTTCAAGGACAAATAGAAAGCCACTGTATTCTCTACTTGAATCAGTCAAGAGTTGTTCTTCCTGAACAAATAAACGAATTCTCTCAAACTCGATTTAGTATTAGATGCTTCGGTTAGTCTATGAAAAGGAAGGCTTAAATGACAGAGGTTGTAGGATAGGTTAACCTATCCTAGGATGTGGAAATACTGAGCTGCCGAGGATGTGGAATCACTCTTGTGATTGCACTAGTGCTTGTTATGAATTCAATAAACACGTCACTCGCACAACCTGACACTAACAATATCACTGCAGCTGAAGGAATTACTCTCACAGTAGACTTTGGAAATGGGACCATAATCGACTATAATAATCTCAATGGATCATCTGTTCTTAATGTCACATCTTCGGTTCTTGATGTGGAAGTAGAATGGTTTGGACCATTTGCATATATCCGCGGAATCGAGGGTTTGTCTGGCGAAGGAGCAGAAGGATGGGAATATTGGGTAAATGGAGAGTTCGCGTCAATTGCTGTAAATCTCTACACACTTGAAGATGGCGACTCGATTTTGTGGAAATACACTAGTCCCGAACCTCAGACTCAACCTCAGTATGATCCTACATTCATTCCTGGTGTGATTATTGTAGCTCTATCAGGAATGGGATTCATTGCCATAATCTACGTTCAAACCTCAAGGAGAATAAAATAGGATGAAGAAAGAAATCGCGCTATTAGTAGTCTTTACTATTCTTGTAGTTCCACTTAATGCTGTAGCACAAACAAATGGTTATAGCTCTGAAATTTTAATCGGAAATGGAGTAGTCTGGGATGTCGAGATTGGAACCAACTTCACTTTATGGTATACTGGCGGAGGATTCTGTGTGGTTGAGAATGATAGTATCATGTCCTTTGAGATAAATGGGATTGAAGACGATGTTTGGGGGATTCTGGAAATTGGTAATGTATCAGTTCAAACAAACAACACAATGTTAGCACTAGATCTTACATTGGGCATATGGCCTTCATGGCTTCCCGGACTCTTTGTTAAGGTTGGGCAAGAGAATATTCAAAGCTTGAATGAATCCGCTTTTGTTGCAGCTGAAAGAATTTCAGGAAATTGGATGAATGGTACGATGGCTTCTCAGTATGAGAACATAACTGTGGGCCAAGATCAGTATGAATGTATTGTGTTCGATTATGAGCAAGATCCTCCGGGCACACAGGTAACTCATTTGGCCTATTCGTTAGCCACAGGGATTCTTATTCAGGCGGACACCTCAGTAACATTCGGTAGTATCTATAGGCTTGTACTATCGCTTAGAGAGGTTGGCAATCCCACAGCTGTTGATTTTACTGCTAATCTTGGACCGATCATTGCCATTTCAGGATTAGTTGGTGGGGCATTGTTGGCAGTCATAGTGATTGCGTATGTTAAGGCGGGTCGTCAAAACTAAGGTGAGATGATTAAGAATGGAAACTCAAAAGTCACATCGAGGGATGAGTAACAGTAAATGGGTTTCCATAGCAGCCATAATGACTGCTTTGGCATTGGTCGGTAATTATGCTCTAGTTGCAATCCCTAACTTGGAACTTGGATCAACAATTCTCTTTGTCACAGCATATCTCTTTGGTCCGTTAATGGCAATCTGGGCGACACTCATCATGTCGATACTATTTGGTGTCATCAATCCATGGGGAGGGTTTATACCTCAAATCTGGATGTCACAGGTGATAGGGTGGTTCTATATCATAACCATTGGCACCATAATGGGAAGAAGAGGTGTTGATGGAAAACGATTAGAACCAAGAAAAGCGGAATTAGCAATCACAGGAGCCTTTGTTACTTTTATTTTCGATCAGATTACTAATCTGGGTTATTCAGCCACCTTTGGAGTACCATTTGTTCTGGCAATCGCAGCTGCAATTCCATTCACAGTGATTCACATTATATCCAATGCTGTCATATTCTCACAAGTTGTCCCAATATTGGATAAGGCACTTACTAAACAGCTCAAAGACCTTATCTGGAGTACTGAGAGTGAGGTAAGAGTAGAGATGTTGGAGAGTAGTATACATTGACATGGAAAGATGAGTTCATCAAGCTCTCTGAACCAGCTGATGGGAGAGTTGCCCCTGCATTCAAACCACATCAAGCAGCTGTTGCACTTGTAATGATAGGAAGAGAGCAACCATTGGGAAGGTATGAACTTTGTGACAAGATGTCGATAGGAGAGGGAAGTGCAAGAACTTTATTGAAACGATTAACAGAAGCAGACTACATTGAACCCGAGGGAAAACAAGGTCAAAGACTCACCCAAAAAGGACAGGAGTTATTTAATGAAATTATGAAAGACGTCCCAATTGGGTTGCAATTAGATGTTAGAAAGCTGGTAATGTATGAATATGCTTACGCGAATCTAGTGAAGAACAAAGCTGCAGTCGTCACAGATGGAGTACGACAGAGAGATGAAGCAATCATTCAAGGGGGTTATGGAAAGGCTGGCGCTACAACATTAATTCAACGAAATATTAGATTGGTAATGCCACCAGACGATTTCCATATTCTAGTTACTTATGAGGCTGAAACTCTCCTTATTATTGAGAGTCTGCGACCTGAGAACAATGATGTTGTTGTCATAGGTTCAGCTGATGACCCAAACTTGGCAAGAGAGGTCTCAATGGCAGCTGTCATGACTCTTTTTGATGGGGAGTGAGATGC
>JBHLPA010000056.1:0-10384 GCA_048939935.1 Promethearchaeota archaeon
CATTTTTCACCACAAGATCAACTGAACCTCGTTTCTGTTTTCTGAAAGTTGACGTGAGTGTACTACTCATTCATCCGCCCCCAACAGGTGGAAAGAATGCAATAGAGTCATTATCTTTCAGGGCTGTTTCATACCCATTCAGTAATTCGATACGCTTACCATTCACCATACAGGAGAAGAATTGCTTGAGTTCTCCCGTGTCATCATCAAGAACCGTATCTTTGAACTTGTTTCCATATATCTGAACCAATTGATTCAGAAGTTCTCTGATGTTCCCCGCCTCAAGTTCTATGCTCTTTACTCCTGTTACTTCTCTGACTGTGGCAAAGAACTTCACTAAGACTTGAGCCAAGATATCACACTCAATATACCGGAATATCGCGTGAGATTAAAACCGTTGCCTTCAGCCCCTGACCAAACATAGGAGTTATAGGAATGGTTCGCAGTCAGTGCTTTCAGCGTCAAAATGGAAATTGTTATTGTTGGACATCTAAGTAGGGACCTGATAATCACGCCAGAGTCTCGACAAGAACTTCTCGGTGGAGGAACCGCATACGCAATGCTTGCTCCTAAAATTGGTGCTTTTGGCGCAGGTATCATATCAAAGGTCGGTTCAGATTTTGACGAGTCGTATAAGATAGCACTGATGACATCTGGACTTAATCTACTGGGCTTACACTATGAGGGCGACATAACAACACGCTTTGTCAATGAGTATGATGAGGAAGGAGTTCGTACACAGCATGTCGAACACCTTGCCCCACAAATAATTCCGTCAGATTTCTCAGATGACCATTGTCAGGCAAGCATCATTCATTTCTCTCCTCTCTCATGCAATGAGATAGATTTCGACTGTTATAGTATTGCGCGTGAAGAGGGAGCATTGGTCTCTTTGGATGTTCAAGGGTATCTTAGATCCATATCAGATGATTGTCGTGTGGCTTCGAAAGAATGGCCTGAAAGTGATGAAATTCTCAGTCTTATTGATATTGTCAAACTGCATGATTCCGAATTGCAAATCATCAATTCGGATGAGTCTGAATTATCTGCTGTTTCTAATATATTGGACTTGGGTCCACGAATCGTTATGGTTACTCGTGACCATAGAGGTTCGACAATCTACACAAGAAACACTCAGGTGGACATCCCGCTAGTCCTAGCAAATGCGCAAGTAGACACTACTGGGTGTGGTGACACTTACGCAATTGGGTTCCTGCTCGAATATATGAGAACAGCCAATGTGGCTCGTTCAGGGCTCTTTGCAGCTACGTGCTCTTCCTTCAATGTTGAAACCATGGGTCCCTATGACCTGCCAGACCGGATGATGGTTGAAACACGCATGCGTCCATATCTACAGGCATGAATGGAAGCTTTTTTCACGAGAACTCATGTTTGCGATGCTTAACAAGGGGAAACAATATGCTAGACGATATGGATGCTCTGATGGAGAAATATGCGATCGATGGGTTGTTTTCCTATGGCAGTCCTTTCGATTCTCCGAATCTTCTATGGTTGACTGGATTTCGTTCAGGTGATAACATCTACTATCTTCACAATAGGGGCGAAGATGGTATCATTGGAGCTTCCTTCAACACACTAGACCGGGTTAAGAAGGAAAGCTTTGTGAAACGGACTTACGACCTGAGTGAATTAGTGGTCGGGTTACTAAGAGAGAACAAACAAATTATGAAAAACAGAGATGCACTCATTGGTCCCATGCTCCGTGAGAATTTCAATGGAACTGTCCTTGGTGTTCCAGATGAGGTTCCAGCAAGTATACTCGTCATCCTTCAAAGATTAGGATTTGAGGTCAAAGTTGTTGAGGGTCTCGTTCCTGATGCTAGAGCTACTAAGAGTAGTGAGGAGATCAAGACCATCAAGAAGGCTGGTGACGCTACTGTTGGTGCAATCAAGAGAGTCATTGAGATGATCAAGGACTCTGATGTTGGTCCCAAAAAGACCCTGATGCATGACGGTAGCCCCCTCACAGTGGGTCAGATGAAACTTGCCCTAGAGCACTTCCTATTGGACAGGAATGCTGAATGCGCTGAAGACACTATCCTTGCAGTTGGCGAAAAAGCGTTTGATTGGCACTATCTTGGCAATCAGGAGGATGAATTGAAAGCAAACACACCAATCATCCTAGATGTGTATCCGCGGCTCAAACATGAACGCTATGTTGCAGATGTGACTCGCACGATCGTGAAAGGGACACCTTCCCCTAAAGTGAAAGAGATGTTTGAGGCTGCTCAGGCTGCTGCTGATGCATCAGTGGATGCGCTCACTGACGGTGCTATGATTGATGATGTGAATCTTGCCTGTTTCAACATGCTGAAGAAACTTGGTTTCGACTCACGACGACTCAATCCGGATGCAAAAGATGGTATGACCCACGGTCTTGGGCACGGAATCGGATTAGAGGTTCATGAACAACCAAGCATGTACAAACGAGAGGAATTCTTCGCAACTGGTCACGTTATGGCAATCGAGCCTGGAGTATACCTAGATGGTATCGGTGGTGTACGAATAGAGAACGACTATGCTGTGACCAAAGGGAAGGCTGAGTTATTAACTACTAATCTCGAAACCATGCTCTGGCTCTAATCAGCACTCAATGCGTGGTATGGACAAACAGAGATGCACATTCCACATGCTTGACAGAGGTCTTTGTCAATCTCAAATAGGTCCTTCTTTTTGTCCACGGTGATGGCTCCATATACACATGACTTGGGACAGAGACCACAGAGAGTGCATTTATCCATGTCAACAGTCGGCGGCGGTGTCAGCGTCGCACTTCCATCCATATGACGCAGGGCAATCCCTCTGATGTCATCAAGAGAGTCATAGCCGTGGTTCTTCAACCAGTCTGCTGTTTCCTTGGCAATCTTTCCATAGACTGTGCTTCCTTCTAGGATTGCTGCAGTGCATACCTCTACCGCAGATGCTCCCACCATCGAGAATTCAATGACATCCTCACCAGATGCTACACCACCAACTCCAATGACAGGGACTTTTACAGACCGCGCTATGTCTGCTATGCACCTAAGAGCAATCGGTTTCAACGATACACCACTCATCCATCCAAACCCATCATTACTCCCTAACATGGGTTTTCCAGTTTCGATATCTATCCTCAAACACGGACCGAATGTGTTGATACCCACAATTCCATCAACATGTGGCTCGAGTGACTTAGCAACCTCCGCAACATCGACCTTTGGACTGATTTTTGCCAAGATCGGTATCTCAACAACCTCTTTGAGTGCCTTGGCTATCTCAGTGTGTCCCCCTACGTAATGGGTACTGAACTCAATGGCGTGAACACCTGCCTTCTCAAGCTGGGGTCCAAGTTCAGAAACTTCCTCTGGTGTGTACCCAACACTTGCAATCAGAGGTAGACCGGAACTGAGTGCTATAGCATATTCCTTCTCAAGCCACTGTTCTACAGGTAGCTCACTCCAAAGTTCTGCATTTAGTATCCCTCGCCTAGATCCCACCCTCCCCTCCTTCAGCGCCGCCATATTTGGTCGAGGAACATCTGCAGGCTTGACACTTACCGTCTTCGCAACAAGCCCACCGGCACCTCCGGCCGCAGCATTCAATAGAATCATTCCATTTCTAGATGTTGGGCCTGCTGCAGTGAGGACTGGATTCTTTAGTTTCAGTCCTGCAATCTCGATTTTAATATCGGCCATACAGTGCTCTTAGATACCATCAACATAAAGTGTTCGAAAATTCAAGGACTACTCAAGATTCGATACTTCAATGATCAATGCTGGATCTATGCTCTCTACATCAGCACCCGCTTTCTGAAGATTGATGATGGCAATCTCATACGCTTTGAGAACATCCGCCTTTGTTATGTAGCCAATCATCTTGCTGGGTTGATCTTCACTGACGATGACTGCGTGACCTTCATCTCGTTTTATCATTTCCTGGAGTGCGCTATCCATGGTACAGTCTGGCTTGAGATGCAGAAACTCAGGATTCATGAGTTCTCTGACTTGATATTCGGTTCCATCTTCTTTTGGTTCGTGGAACAAATCCTCAGCAATCAGTATTCCAATAACGTTGCCAAAGTCATCTATGACAGGGAACTTTGTGTGGTGTGTTTTATTAATGATCACAAACACTTCTGATGTTGGCATTGTTGGATGCAACACTGTTGGATCTTTTGTCATCACACTACCAACCTTCACCGCCTTGAGTGCTCCTACGTGTGTCCCTTTCTGGATGTGAACTCCTCTCCGAGACAGTTTCATCGTATAGATACTATCGGGCTCGATAATGGATGAAACAAGATATGCTGATGATACAGCAACCATTAGTGGAAGAATTAGGAAATAATCACTAGTCATCTCCATGATGATGACAATACACGTAATTGGAGCTCGAGCTGACCCTCCAAAGAGTGATGCCATGCCCACAAGCGCAAATACCATTGCACCTGTCGGGTTTATGATCGTGGGTGCAACAAAGGCGAATATCCAGCCCATCGCACCACCTAGACCTCCACCGATGAAAAGCGTTGGCGCGAAAATTCCTCCTGACCCTCCTGATCCCAATGTGGCGCTGGTCGTGAAGAACTTCAGGAAACTGAATATAGCGAGAATGGCTAGAAGAGTCACTCCGCCTTCCAGAATATTAGAGATTGGAAGTATCCTGTCTATAAAGGCATACTCTCCTCCCATGACTGCAGGAATATACGGTTGGTCTCCATAGGCTCCCGTATAGGCAAAGATCTGCTCAAAGTAGATGCCAATCACACCCACAATACCAGTGATAGCACCTCCGATGATTGGTATCACGTATTTTGAGGTTCGAATCTTTTCAAAGAGCCCCTCGATGAAGTAGAAGCCTCTTATCCAAATGACACTAATAAGTCCTAGAACTAGCCCGAGAATCAAGAAGAACGGCAGTTCAGCAGGGTTCTCCATCACGAATGAGGGTGCAATAAAGGACAAACTTAGAGGTGTCCCGGCAATTATCCTCAACGAGATATCAGCTACAGCCGTTGCTACCACGCTAGACAGAATCACAGGGAGGATTGAAAAGCCAAGGACTCCACCCGCAACAATCTCTATGCCAAAAAGCGCGCCTCCAAGTGGTGCATTGAAAGTGGCAGCAATTCCTGATGATAAGCCACAAAGGACCAAGGTCTGCGTTGCATCTTTGCTCAGGTTCAACCTATCAGCGATTCCTGAACCGACTCCTGCTCCGATTTGTGCTATGGGCCCCTCACGACCACAAGAGCCACCGGTTCCAATTGTTACAGCCGAAGCAACGCTTTTGAGAAAAGGAACACGAAGTCGCATCTTTCCACCATGAAGGACATATGACTCCATGACCTCAGGTACTCCGTGGCCCTTCGCTTCAGGTGCATATCGCACAACGATAATGCCAGTGAATATTCCTCCAATGGCTGGTATGATAATCCATCCTGCCGCACCTATGGCTGCTGGAATGGTCACAAATACAATACTGATTCCAATTATCAGAAATCTGAAAATCACTGCGGTAAAGCCAGAAATCGCGCCAACAACTCCTCCAAGTGAAGTAAGGAATAATTGCCGTTTCGTTTCTTCATTACCAATCATAAGCAATGTTCGCCTTCTGCACTAACCCAGGAGCAGTTACGCTACTGAAGTTTTCCTAAAAAAGGTCATATATTAAAGTTAATCATTTAGACTATAGCCCATCCCTACTTTGTCAGACCCATTGGTTTAAGCTGTTGGACCACAAAGTCCAATCCAAGCTCCTTTAGTTTGACTTCCTTTGGAAGACCAGTGTCACGGTCACACCCTCGAAACTCATAGTATTCATCCAACATCTCATCAAGATCAGGAAGACCACCCTTTGATGGTCCCGTTGGCATTGGTTCTTTCAACAGCCTATGTGGTAGAGTTTCGTCTTTCCTTGTGACTCCTAGTCTGTGGTTGAAGGCCCTCCTCAGGTGACTTATCCTCTCGGCCACACTTCTGACAAACTTCATGTTTCCCCACTCAGTCATACCTGTCAATGGTGGAATCACATTCACAAAGGTGTCGTAATAGAACATAGGCGGCCACATGGTTCCATATTTGCAAATCACTGCTGAGTCCACAATAGCGTAGAGGTTCTCCATGTCCCAGATTAATTCTCCTTTGTATTGGGGGGACATGATGTCCAGAATTGCCTCTGCTTTGTCCTCTCCAAATCTAGAAGCAGCAATCTCCGGATATCCGAGTTCTTCAACACAGGATATACTTCGAAGATGGTCTGCACCCCTCACATTTGTCGCATAGGTGAGTCCAATACTCTGGTGAGCCCGTGGGTCCTGACCAGAAGCCTCGAGACCCTTCACATGGATTGCGTATTTCCATGCTTCACCACCAATCTTCTCAGCGGCCTTTCTTACACCATCCGCTAGAAGATTACCAAATCCCTCTCGTTTGGCAATTTTCTCCACCAGCACAGCTTGAGTTTCACTATTGCCCCAGCTCAGGTCTAGACCGTCTGCATCCTCCTTTGAGATGATTCCCTTTTCGTAAAGTTCCATGGCAAATCCGATAGACTTTCCACAGCTAATGGTATCCAACCCTAACAAATCGCATCTCTTTCCCAAATGGAACACAGACTCAATGTCATTATTCAAGCAGTTCGAACCAAAAGCCATGATGGTCTCATACTCAGGACCACCGATAGGACCGGTTGGATATTTTCCATCTTTGACACGAATGATGTACTTGCATCCAACAGCGCATCCATGACACGCCTCCTGTGCTATTCTATACTTTTCAGCGATAATTTCTGGACCTATATCATCAGCTTGTTCGTAGTACCCTGTCCAGTGATTCTTGGTTGGAAGCCTGCCAATCTCATTGATGATTGCCACGAGGTCGGTTGTACCGTACTTTCTCAGAGATGCTAATGAATCAGTCCAGAGTGGATCCTTTAACTTCTCCATCTCTTTATCATTGGCTTCCAGATACGCCTCCATATCGTGTACTTCAAGTCCTTGGGCTCCACTTGCAGCGATTGCCTTCACATTCTTTGATCCAAGGACTGTCCCTAATCCAGCTCTTCCAGCAGCTCGGTAGAAATCGACAATGATAGAGCCATAAAGGACTCCATTCTCCCCTGCTGGACCAATGACTCCTGTTTTCAGAGTCGGGTCTTTGTGGTCCTCACGAATCATCTGAGTGGTCACATTAGTCTCCTTTCCCCAAAGATGGGTTGCATCGAGAAGTTCTCCTTCTCCATCTTGGAGTGAGAGATAGACCGGTTTCTCTGAGCGTCCATTAAAGACTACAAAGTCAAATCCTGCGTATTTGATCTCTGCTCCCAGGAAACCACCCACATGACTCTCTGCCCATACTCCAGTGAGTGGGCTCTTTGTGGCAAACATCATTCTTCCTGACGGGGAGAACATAACTCCGGTCAGTGGACCTGTCCCAACAACTAGGACATTGTCCGGTCCAAGAGGGTTGGTGTCTGGTCCTGTCCTCTCCCAGAGAATCTTGGCTGCAACTCCACTCCCACCAAGGTAGAGTCGTGCCCATTCTTTCTCAAGCTCCTTCTTGTGGACCTTCCCTTTGGTCAAGTCTACATCAAGATAGTATCCAGCATATCCTTTGTATGGAAAAGTCATTCAGTAACCTCCCCTGTCTTTATTCTGATTGTTTGGAATGCCAAGTCGACACCCTGCCTTCTAGCCTTGAATCCATCATCGTCTGCGCCTACAAGACTGATGGCACCATACTCACATGCTTTGACACATTCAGGGTCTCCCCAGCACAGGTCACACTTTATTGCCTTCAGAGTCTGTGTGTCAATCTCAATCCCACCGTAAACACATGCTGTGACACAGTTCTCACAACCTATGCATTTGTCACTGTCAACAACCAGTGTACCCTTTTCATTGTAGGATATTGCACCGTTTGGACATGCCTGCTCACAGAGGGGGTCCTCACACTGAAGGCACACCATTGGGACCACGAGGTTTTGGCTCTCATCTTTGAGAATTTGAATCCTTGACCTTCTAGGATTGAAAGTCTTTGTGTGTGCTGCAGAACAAGCAAGTTCACAGTTTCTACAACCTGTGCACTTTTGGAGATCTATTGCTAGGAAGCTTCTCAATGGGTGGTCTCTCCGACTGATTATACAACTTTTTCCTTCTTAGCTCCTTCTCTTTAAGTTGTTGTCATATGGTGAGTACATCTGACTAAAGGCTATTAATGGGATACGCGAGGAACGACGTGCCTAACACCTCTTGTCACGCCAGTTTGGAGTTAGCAACGGACATAGAAGTGGGACTATGACAGAATCTTATGAGAGAGAGCCGTCCCCAGAAAGGCAAGAGTTTCATAAGGTAGCTGATAGTATGTTGATTCCTGTTGTTGAATTTGACAGGAAATTCCGACTACAGTATGCGAACCCTCCTGCACTGGAACTTCTACAACTAACAGACGAATTGCTATCATCCGACATATTTGTTGTTGACTTAGTTGCACCTGAGCAAATCTCACTTGTTGAGGATGGACTTAGATTACTCAGAAATGGGCAACCGTCTGTTTCTATCTCCCTGAGAATAGTAAGGAGTGACAATTTACGAATCCCAACTCAAGTCTACACAAATAAGATTGAGGAGCATGGTGAAATCACCGGTTTTGTTGTCTATATCTTGGACCTGAGCCGTCGAGAGGCCGCAGAAGATAAAATGATGGCTCGAAAAGAAATCCTCGAGTTCATGGTGGACTACTATAGCTTTGCAGGGATGATAATTGTAGGGACTGATTACAAGTTTGAATATGTGAATGACAAACTGTGTGATATTCTTGGTAGGAGGAGAAGTGAACTCCTAGGTCATGACTTCAGAGAATTTCTCCATCCTGATAGTAAGGAACTAGTTGCTGAAAGATATCGACGACGTCAAAAAGGGGAAACTGTTCCCTCTGTCTATGAATTCCAAGTGGTCCGGAAAGATGGTGAGGTCATTGATATCAGGATGAATGTAGGAACCATACGCAGTAGTGATGGATCGATAAAGACAGTAGCTCAACTGGTCGACATCACAGATGAGAAGAGAAGCGCATATGCCTTGCATGAGAGTGAGCGTAGATATCGGTCGCTCATTGAAACAATGGACTCTGGTCTTGGTGTGGACAATGCTGATGGTGTCTTGGTCCTTGCTAATGATGCCTTATGCAGAATGATGGGTTGTGAGGATCCTGAAACACTCATTGGCATTTCAATAACAGATATTTTACATGGATGGACTGAGAACGATGTTCACGCAAAGATGGAGGAGCGAAAGGAGGGGAAGATTGAACACTATGAAGCTTTACTTGAGCACAGGTCTGGTGGGACAATTCCGGTAATGGTTTCAGCCTCACCCCTGCGAGGGCCAGATAATGAATTCTTGGGCAGCATCGCAATATTCACAGATATCTCCGATTTAAAGAAGACCGAGGCTGAAGTGTATTTCCTCCTCGACCTACTTCTCCATGATATCGGGAATCAGCTTCAACTCATTCTCGCTGGTGGAGATTTCCTTGAAAACGATTCGCCACCTGAACAGATCATGAGGTCCAAAAGATATGTCATGGACGGAGCCCTCCGGTGTCTTGAGCTTATTCAAAAGGTCAGGAAGGCGGAGGAATCAAAGACTGAGCCTCTTAGTGCAGTTGATATCGTAAGTGTGATTCAAGCAGAGTCGGAACTTCTCTTCAAACAACGTGGTGTACGTGTAGACATTGGAAAACTTCCATCTAGTGTCAAGGTGCTGGCTGACCAAGCTTTAAGTCAGCTAGTATGGAACCTTCTCGAGAATGCTGTTGTCCATAATCCAAAGGATGATTCCAAGAAAATTGTAAAAGTCAGAGGTAAGGTGTCTGGGAAGACGTTTACTTTGAGTATCTCTGACAATGGCCCGGGTCTTAGTGATGAAAAGAAACCTGACCTCTTTGAACCAACTCGCCGATTTGGAGGCGTTGGACTACACCTTGTTCGAAGACTTGCCGAAAAATATGGGTGCAAGCCAGAAGTGAAAGACCGAGTAAAAGGTAAACCCAAACAAGGTCTTAAAATTTCAATAAAGTTTCAAATTGCCTGAAACTCCACTCACCACAACTGTTATGTCAAGTGGTGGGTGATACACCCTCTGCATGGAGGAAGGCACTCTTGTCACCCAAAAGTATTCTCATAAAGAACGGCTATGTACTGACCCTAAACCCCAAACGAGAGATCATCACAGATGGAGCACTCTACATTGAGAATGATACAATCACGGAGATAGGCCGGACTGGGGACCTAAAGAGTCGCAAGCCCGAGCTTGTCATCGACGCTAAGAATAAGATAGTGATGCCTGGACTGATCGACACTCACATCCATTTGTCACAAGCAC
>JBHLPA010000346.1:0-2592 GCA_048939935.1 Promethearchaeota archaeon
TCGTTTATAATTATTAGAGAAGGAAACTTTACAATCAGTACTGTTGTAAATGGATACAATTGACGATATAATATATGCAGCAAATTTCCGAGCAAGCAAGGCTGCACTTCAGATTAGACGTGTCCAGATTGTGGATGATTTGAAAGAGAAAGAAAAGGCAGAAGCAAGGAAGACGAAATAATAAGAAATCCAAACATTGTTTGGTCCAAGTACAAGATATGTGCCTGTGAATAGCTTTAACTTGATTGTTCGCAACAGTGGCGACTTGGAGTCGCTATTATGCAGCCCGGATGTTCAAAATGTGGAAAACCTGCAGTATATCTGCGTAGGTACACATCTGAACGTCTATGTCAGACATGTCTAGTCGAAACAACCATAGACAGGGTTCGCCGGACCATCAATCGTCAGAAGATGCTGTTAGATGATGATAGGATAGTTGTAGCAATTTCTGGTGGCAAAGACAGTGCTGTATTGCTTCATCTTCTGCATGGAATAGAGAGTAACTTTCCCAAGTCAGAGCTCATTCCGGTGACAATTGATGAGGGAATTATTGGTTATCGAGACAAGGCACTCGAAGCAGCAAGAGCGTTAACAAAATCCCTCGGACTCCACCTTGAGGTCATCTCTTTCAAGAAGCTCTTTGGTCACTCATTGGATGAGATTGTGAAGATGCGCAAAGATAACTCTCTAGGCGCGTGCTCCTACTGTGGGGTGTTTCGTCGTCGAGCGTTGAATGAGGCTGCAATACGTCTGAACGCCGATGTCATTGCAACTGGTCACAACCTCGATGATGAAGCTCAGACTATCTTGATGAATATCATGCGTGGCGATAGCCGCAGGATTGCGCGGACTAATGTTCCTCGTAGTAGATCTGTTGATGGTCTGGTGCCTCGAATCAAACCCCTCACTGAACTCTCAGAAAGAGACATTGTCGCATACTCACATCACTCAAATTTAGTCTATCACGATGTTCCATGTCCATACGCTGGTGAGGCATACAGGAATGACTTGCGATTGTTCCTGAATGAGATGGAACATAAACGACCTGGCACATTATTGGCAATCCTGCGATCAGCAGAAACCATGACCGAGGCTTTTCTGAGCAGTCCATCTGAGTGGTCGTTGAAGACTTGTAAGAAATGCTATACTCCCTCTCCATCGGCTATCTGTAAGGTATGTGAGATGCTTGACGATATCAGGGGATGATCAGGATTGGCAAAAAGACCCGAAGTCATGCATGAACCTCGAGAGGTTGTCTATGACCAAGACCATTGGGATCGTCTGGAAATCCTTAGAAACATTGCTCTTGAAATAGTATACAAGCTCGAGTCGGTTGGTATCAAATCATACGTCTATGGTTCAGTTGCACGTGGTGACACTTCAAAGTCTTCAGACATTGACATCATTGTTCTCCGTCCAGTTTCGAGTTACCGTCTTGAACTCGTCTTGAAACCGTTCCTGAAGAGAGAACTCGTTCAAGCCACACCCTCAATGGTTCTCAAGGGACACATTCATCTGCCCAGTGAAGTTGTTGTGACTTTTCCCCTATTCAAACTGAGGCCCAGAGAGGAAGAGTTCTATCGCTGGGGCGGACTAATAGACAGCAATGGACTGAAGAGTAACATAAGGGTGCCCGGTGTGGACAAACGACTCATCCTTATTGAACCGACAGAAACAGGGCATATTGAACAGGGTGTCATAGGCCGAGAGCAGGAAATTTCTAAGAAACTAGACGTGAGCATCGGAATCGCGCAGGAAAGGGTCAGGGTCTTGATGCGGCGTGACATGGTTGGAAGGACAGGAGTTTATCTCACAAGAACACTGACTGAAGATGAGAATTTTGAATCGGTAGCAAAGGGCTTACAAGACAGTGATCCTGCTCTACGTAGAACAGTCCAACGAAGAGGTGGATAAGGAATGAAGCGGGGAATAAGTGAGATTGAGGGTGATTCTCTTCTTGTTGGTTCTCTTCCACAAGGTTGTGCTCTCTGCACAAGAGGATCGAAGATGGTCCTTTTCGTTACAGGCTTCTGTGGCAGCTCCTGTTATTATTGTCCCCTCTCAGAAGACAAGTCTGGCCAGGATGTCACATTCGCTGATGAGATGCCAGTCGCTGATGACTCAGACATCCTTTTTGAAGCTAATGCAATCGAGGGCGAGGGGGCAGGCATTAGTGGTGGAGACCCCCTCTGTAATCTGGAACGTACTCTGAGGTACATTCAGCTCTTAAAGGGCGAATATGGACCTAGTTTTCACCTTCATCTCTATACTAGTCAGGCCAATGTCAGTCAGGATGTACTAGAGAACTTACAGAAGGCTGGACTTGATGAGATTCGGTTTCATCCCCAGAGTGGTGACTGGTCCGGTATCCAACGAGCAGTGGACATGGGCATGAGTGTTGGCCTTGAGGTCCCTGCTATCCCCGGAAAGCAAGACGCCCTGAAGAAACTTGCAAAGAGAGCTGATGAGATGGGGATTTCCTTCCTAAATATCAACGAATTAGAAGCCAGTGAAACCAACTTTGAGAAGCTCGTGTCGATGGGTATGCGTCTTACAAGTCTTGAGAGCGCTAGCATTGAAGGTAGTGCGGCC
>JBHLPA010000057.1:0-10373 GCA_048939935.1 Promethearchaeota archaeon
CCTTGAGATACATTGGTCAGAGAGTTGTTCAGACTATAATCCTTTGGTTTGCGATTATCACGCTCAACTTTATCATTTTCAGAATCATGCCAGGAGATCCTCGTCAAGCTTTGATCGGCGAAGGCTTAGCTCCGGAATTACGAGTAGCAATCGTCGAAAGATTCGGACTTGACAAACCGCTTCTTGAGCAGTATTACTTGTACATCGTAAATCTGTTTAGAGGTGACATGGGGTATTCCTTCTCTCACTTTGGAGAACCAGTTTGGGAAACAATCTTTGAATTCAGATTTGCCAACACATTCATTTTGATGGGAGCAGCCCTTGTTGTGTCAATCATTATTGGAATGTTATTTGGAGTTCTTGCAGCAGCACGTCGAGATACACTGGTTGATACTGGTTCGACAGTAGTATTCCTTGTGGCATATGCATTACCTGTCTTTTGGATTGGTGTGTTGATTCTCTACTATTTTGGGTTTCAACTGCAGATAATTCCCCTAGCTGGTACGATAACTCGTGGATATAACCACGTCAACTTCTTAGACTATATGTTTGATTATCTTCATCATATGACAGGACCCTTCATAGTATTAACACTGTCATTCATCGGAGGATTCTATCTAATCATGCGAGACACAGTACTTGATGTCTTCACGCAAGACTATATCCTCGCTGCAAGAGCAAAAGGACTCAAAGAAAAGACCATTCTATACGGTCATGCAATGCGAAATGCAATGTTGCCAATGGTCAGCGTGATTGCAGTGAATGTGCCATATTTGGTGAGCGGTGCTATGATGACTGAATATGTCTTTAGTTGGAGTGGATTGGGGCTACTCACATACAATTCAGTTTTGACGGTAGATTATCCTGTTTTGCAGGGTATTTTCTTGTTCCTAGCATCGATTACACTATTGGCTAATTTTGTGGCAGATATATTGTATTTGTACTTAGATCCAAGGATCAGGTACTGAGGAGGTGAATTGATGGCTGATAACTACGAACGTATAGAGAATCAAGATACAGTTGTAATGGAAAAATCAAGAAAGCCACTGCATGCGAGAATAGTTTCCATAGGAGCCTTCCTGCTGCTTAGCTTAGTCGTAATCATTGTATTTGACGCAATTACAATATTACTTACACCATACATAGCGTTGCGTTTTGTAGGAATGACACCAGAATGGACGTTGGTTTTGACAAATACACTACGTATCGAAGCATGGGCAATATTCATTCTCACCTTCATCCTAGCTCTTAGAGGCAGGAAAATCTATGCTTACAAAGAAGGAAAATTTGTTCAAAAGTTTATATTAGCAACAATCTGTCTGTTTGTCTTATTCACTATTGGTCTTGGATGGGGATTAATACTGACATTCGGATTGTTCTTTTGGGCACCTAAACCCACCGTAAACTGGAAACCATTGTATCTCAAATTGTATAGAGGGCTATTCGTGGGGATTGTCCTTCTCGTGATAGTAGCAGAGACCACTTTCACGAGTGCAAATATCGGGTTCACTTTGTTGCCAAGAATCCTTTCGAGAACATTGACTTACCTGCTTCAAGGAAACCTGACATCTCTATCCATTCTTCCCCTATTGATGATTTTTCCATTGTTCATTATAGCACCAAGAATCATTGAAGCAATATGGAATATGAGACCGAAAATTGAAACTTTCTGGAGAGAGTTCTTGTATCATCCTATGGGAATGATTGGTTTAGTAATTATTTCAGTTATTGTCTTAATAGCAGTATTTGCACCTATATTAGCTCCTTATCATTGGGGAGATGGTTCTCTTGCTCTTGAGGATCAGTTGCAACCGCCCAGTCCACAACATCTGTTAGGGACAAATCATAGAGGTGAAGATATCTACAGTAGATTGCTCTATGGTTCACAAATCTCTCTCATCGTTGGATTTGTTGCCAGTATAACTGCGGTCACAATAGGCACAAGCGTAGGACTGATTTCAGGTTACTTTGGAGGATTCATTGATACAAGCCTTATGCGTATTGTAGACATATTCCTATGCTTGCCCACTCTACCATTGATGTTGATATTTCTGGTAATCTTTGGACAAGGGCTGCAAAATGTCATAATAGTGATTGCGATTTTAGGTTGGACGGGAACGGCACGGATGGTAAGAAGTGAGGCTCTTTCTTTAAGGGAGAGACCGCTTACAGAGGCAGCTCATGCACTTGGTGCAAGCGATGGTTACATTCTGATAAGACACATCTTACCAAACACCCTCCCCCTCATTCTTGCTAATATGATCCTTGGGGTAGTAAACGCAATTCTCAGTGAAGCAGGTATCGCATTTTTAGGATTTGTGGACATTCATGGACAACCAAGTTGGGGCATCTTGCTCCACTGGGCTTGGAAGAATGCCGCACTTCTAGCAAACCGATGGTGGTGGTTCATACCTCCAGGACTAATGATAATGCTAACAACACTCGGTTTTGTCTTTGTGAGTCACACCGCAGATAAAGTCGTGAATCCACGATTACGAGGGAGGCGACAATAATTGGCAGTCCTTGAAGTCAATGATCTAGCAACGTCCTATTACCTGGGTGCACAGGAACTCAAAGCAGTGGATGGTGTTTCTTTCAGCATTGAAAGTAAGAGAACATTAGGTCTTGCAGGAGAAAGCGGATGTGGAAAGACCACCACTGCATATAGTATTCTTCGTATACTAGCTGAGAATGGTAAAATAACCAGAGGAAGTGTCAATCTAGGTGGCGTGGAACTCACCGATCTCAGTGACGATGAGATGCGAAAAATCAGATGGAGAAAAGCATCTATTGTGTTTCAATATGCAATGAATGCCTTCAATCCAGTTCTTCGTATCGGTAATCAGATTGTGGAAGTTATTCGTGAGAAAGAGAATGTTTCTGAAGAAGTAGCTATTATGACTGTGTCTGAACTCTTCGACGAGGTTGGTTTGAAACCCGAGAGACAGGCGGATTATCCTCATGAGTTCAGCGGGGGTATGTTGCAGAGAGCTATCATTGCGCAAGCTCTTGCTTGTGATCCTCAGCTGATTATAGCAGATGAGCCTGTAACAGCCTTAGATGTGATAGTCCAAAACAAGATCCTAGATCTTCTCAGAAAGCTTCAAGACAAATACAACCTTGCTGTCCTCTTCATTACCCACGACCTCTCAGTCGTTGCTGAAAACTGTCACGATGTTGGAATCATGTATGCAGGAAATCTAGTGGAAGTTGGCACAGCAACAAATGTCTTCAAAGAAAGTCTTCATCCATATTCTCACAAATTGATTGGAGCATTTCCGAGTGTCGTTGGACCTAAAACTAAACTTGAGTTCATTCCGGGAGTTCCACCAGACCTTATGAATCTCCCAAAAGGATGTCGTTTCCACCCAAGATGTCCTTTTGCCCAGGACATATGCTCTAGCGTTGTCCCAGAATTGCTAGAGATCACTCCGGGTCACTTTGCCAAGTGTCATTTTGCTGGTGAACTCGATTTAGGAGGGAGATGAAAATGACAGAATCAGACATAATTCTAAGTGTGCAGAACGTGAGGAAATGGTTCTCAGTCCGGTCAGGATTATTCTCCTTCAATAGAGAACCTAGTTACGTCAAGGCGGTGGATGATGTTAGCTTTGATGTTCCTCGAGGCGGTTCAGTAGCAATCGCAGGAGAAAGCGGATGTGGGAAAACAACCTTAGCAAGAACTATTCTAAGATTGGTCACACCTACTTCAGGAGCTGTTTATTATGAAGACCAGAATATTTTCGATATGAACAGGGTTGAACTTAGCAAACTTCGATTGAAGCTGCAGCTCATTTTCCAAAACCCATTCGAGGTTCTTGATCCTCGTCATACTGTGGTGGACCTTGTTGGAGAGGGATTAGTGATTCATGAGCTACAAGTAAATGATGAGGTTCTTCATGACATGGTCATTCGAGCATTAGAAGACGTGAGATTGATTCCAGGAGAGCAGTTTGCACAGAGATATACTCATGAGCTATCTGGGGGACAACTTCAAAGAATAGCAATCGCGCGTTCATTGATTCTCCAGCCGGACCTCATCATCGCAGATGAACCAGTGTCAATGTTAGATGCCAGTATAAGAACAGAAGTCATGAACCTGATGACAGACCTGCAAAAAGAGAAGAGTCTGACCTACATCTTCATAACTCATGACCTCGCACAGGCACGCTATATTGGCGACTACCTGATAATCATGTATCTTGGTCGTATCGCTGAGATGGGACCAATGGAGGATGTGATTCAAGACCCACAGCACCCATATACCAAAGCACTCGTTTCGAACATACCTATTCCGGATCCTACAATAGAGCGGGAGAGAATCATGCTTCCGGGTGAAACACCGACACCAATCGACCTACCACCCGGGTGCAGGTTCAAACCAAGATGCCAAGAATATGGTGTTCAATGTAAACCTGAAGAACCTCAACTCAGTGAAGTAGCTCCTGGTCATTGGGTAGCATGTTATAATCATAAATAGAAAAAAGCGTCTTCTGGGGGAAACCTAGTTCCTCCAGAAGAGTCGTACATTTTTGATTAGAGTTCAACTGGTCTACAAAGATAGTCTTTGTTAGTAGCTGAGCGACCGCAGACCTCACAGATAAACTTTGCATCTTTGACGCGAGGACGCATATCATCAACACCATGGTGCTTCGCAAACTCACACATGTGTTCTTTGTGATCTCCCATTTTGGTTTCTCCAACATATTAAGATTCGAGATATGTAATAAGCGTTCAGAAAGCGGAGAATGCAATATTCATCTTCAGTCAAAGTATTGATCTTTTTTATGAGAGATGATTAGACAGGCGTCCCAAACAAATGATTGGCAAGCGCTAAAGCCCGTGTGACTTTCTTAATCCTACTGCGCGTTCATACTCGTAGGAATCTCAGGACTCATCTTTGTACAAGTTTATGCCTATGGAATAAGATAGTATGAAGAAGACGTGTGCAAGGAGTAAGGTATTCAACAAACATATGGACAAAGATATATCCAAGCGTAGCAACTCATTCTCTTGATGTAAGACAATATAGGTGAAAAACACATGGCAATTCGAGTTGGTATCAATGGCTTCGGTAGAATTGGCCGCGGTTTCTTACGCGCGGCCCTTGAGAAGAAAGGATTTGACATTATTGCTGCAAACGATCTCACAAGTGAAACCGCACTAGCTCACCTTATGAAATATGACACGGTGATGGGGCGATTTGACGGAACAGTGGAAGTTGGAAAAGGCAGCATCATAGTCAATGGGGATGAGATTAAGATTCTCTCTGAAAGAGACCCTGCAAACCTTCCATGGAAGGAACTTGGTGTTGATATTGTGATTGAGTCAACTGGCCTTTTCAGAACAAGGGAAGCAGCCGACAAGCATATTGCAGCAGGAGCTAAGAAAGTGATACTGAGTGCCCCTGGAAAGGGAGGCGAGATGCTAACTGTCGTTCTCGGTGTAAATGATGACGTTTATGATCCAGACAAACACAATGTCATCTCTAATGCATCTTGTACAACAAACTGCTTGGCACCGATGGTTAAAGTCGTAGATGAGGCATTTGGAATTGTGAGAGGTCAAATGACGACCGTCCACGCAGTGACAAACGACCAAGTCATGCTTGATGGACCTCACAAAGATTGGAGGAGAGCACGAGCTGCTGCTTGGAATACAGTTCCTACATCAACAGGCGCAGCAAAAGCAATTGGATTAGTTTATCCGAAGGCAGATGGAAAACTGGATGGTATGGCATTACGAGTTCCAGTAATGGACGCATCTGTTGTTGATATGACGGTCATAGTCGACAAAGAAACAGATACTGATGGTGTAAATGAGGCATTCAAGAAAGCAGCAAATTCTGGAAGTTTGGCACCTTATTTAGCATATCTTGATGAACCACTTGTTTCTTCAGATTTCATCGGAGACCCCCATTCATGCAGTTTTGACTCTCTCCTAACCAAGACAATTGGAAATCTGGTGAAGGTCATTGGGTGGTACGACAATGAAGCAGGTTACAGCCATCGCTTAGCAGATCTAGCAAAAGTGATTGGAGACAAGTTGTAGTAAGAGAAGAGTTCCTTCTTGGAGGAACTCCCTCATTCCTTTATAGGTGAAATCTCTTTTGGAGCCGATCAGCAGGATAGATTCCAAGGTCAATCAGCTCTACTTCAGAGGCTATAATGCAGTTGATCTAGCTTTAACTAGAGATTTTGAAACTGCTTTATTTCTACTTGTTAATGGGAGTTTGCCCACTGAAACTCAAAAGGAAGACCTAATCCATTCAATGGTTAAACACAGAGAACTTTTCACAAACAACACACTGACATTGGAGGATTTGATTGGTCAGATAGATACGTTTAGAGAACAACGCAATCTTGATCTATATGACACTCTCCTAACTTTTGTGACTCTATGTCCAATGGTGATAGCCAATGAGTTTACTAGGTCACGACAAAGTGAAATGAGTAAATCTGACAAGAGATTGGGACATGCAGCTAATTTTCTTTGGATGATTCGAGGTACTAAACGGATAGAAGATGATATCCATGATTTTCAGACAGCCCTAATACTTCACATGGATGACCCAGATAATCCTTCACTCTCTGCACTGAAAGACACGCTGGATAGAGGAAACGAGCTTGATGCTCTGCATGCGGCTCTGAAAATTCATGCTGACCCCCTTCACCATGGTGCAGGTGCTTTAGCTATGGAAATGTTCAAAGAAATCAAACATCCGGAGAACGTCAAAGAGTTTCTTGAAACAAGGCTGGAATCAGGTGAGAAAATCTACGGACTTGGACATAGAATCTACAAAGGGATAGATCCCAGAGCAGTGGTACTCAGGAGGATGTTAGAAGATAGAGTAAAAGGAACTGATGATGAATGGATACTTCACGTGTCCGATAGTGTAGCCGCGGAGGGTAGAAAACTTCTTTCTAAACACAAGGAAATTGATGCGTATCCGAATATTGACCTCTACAACGCGGCTTTCTATTTTTCACTCGGTTTTCCACCAGATATGAATACGTCACTATTTGCGATATCTAGAGCAGCTGGATGGATGGCACACATCCTAGATCTTAGCTGAGAGATCCCGAGCAAGATGTTCAAAACGTTTGTATCGATTCTCTCACTAATTGCTCGTCCCCGTATAAGAAGACTTTTCAAACGAGGAATAGGTCGAAATTGCGATTGAATAATGAAAGCGATAATCAATGCGGCTATTCTTTGTCCAGTAAATGGTCTAATCAAGAACGGAACTATCCTGTTTAATGGCAAAATCCAAGAAGTAGGAAAAGATGTCGAGATTCCAAAAGGAACGAAGACAATTGATGCGAAAGGGAGATACGTAGTCCCTGGCTTTATTGATGCACACACTCACCAAGGAATGTTCGATGGATCGATTGGATGGGCAGGTTCAGATGGCAACGAGATGACTGCAGCAGTCACACCTGAGATGAGAGGTATTGATTCATTCAATCCAGATGAACCCTCATTGAAAGAAGCGCTGTTTGGAGGTGTCACTTGTCTTAATACTGGACCAGGGTCAGCAAATGTGATCTCAGGCGAAGCATTTGTGATCAAAGTAACAGGTGCATCTATTGTAGATGAGATGATAATACTATCACCGTCTGGTCTCAAGGTCGCATTTGGTGAGAACCCAAAACGGGTTCATGGAGCTGAAAAACGAACTCCGTCAACTAGAATGGGAGTAGCTGCAACACTGCGAAAGGCGTTAGCTGAAGCTCAAAGCTACAAGATTCAGGCTCAAGCATATTTAGAAAAAGCAGAGGAGGCTAAGCAGAAGGGGGAAGCCCCACCTCTCAATCCACCTCAAAGAAATCTTGGTTATGAAACCATCATCAAGGTTCTCAACAAAGAAATTCCCATTCATGCACATGCTCATCGAGCCGATGATATTGCAACAGTGATTAGGATTGCAAAAGAATTCGACATTGATGTGATATTGATACACTGTACCGAGGGACATAAAATCAAGAAGACTATTGTGAAGTCTAAATTCCCCGCAGTAATTGGACCGACAATGTTCTGGACAAGCAAACCTGAAACTCGCGAGAGAGGATTTAGAACAGCTGTTGAATTGAATGAAGCAGGGGTCAAGGTTGCCTTGCAGACAGACTCACTGACACCAATGAACTACTTTCCGCTATTGCCGATGAATGTCATAAAGGAAGGAATGAGCAAGGAAGATGCTCTCAAATGTGTCACAATAAATCCTGCAGAAATGCTAAAGATTGATGGACGAATTGGGTCCCTTGAACCAGGAAAGGATGCAGACATTGTCATATGGTCTGGTGACCCGTTTGACTTCTACAGCAAAGTCGAGCAGGTCTTCATAGAAGGAAAGAATATTCCATTGAAGAAATAGGCAACTACCATTTTGATATGATATCAATGATTGCCTGTCTTTCCTCGTTAGTAAGCCGATGTATAGGAGGTCTACAGGAACCTCCTCTTAGTCCCATGTAGTCCATTGCTGCTTTGACAACAGGCACATTATTAGCTCCTCCCCTTCCCTCACGTAGGTCTTCAAGTGGAGTGATCATTTCTTGGACCTTCATTGCTTCTTCAAAATCACCAGTCGTGAGAGCGTCGAACATCTTTCTCGAAACATGCGGTGCAAAGTTACACAGACCACTTGTGAACGCTTTAGCTCCTGCGAGGAAGAAGAAAGGAGCGAATCTTTCCGCACTTCCACAAGACCACACAATTTTATTTCCCAGCTTGTGAACCGTACGTGAAAAATCAACGATACGACCAAAGGCATACTTGACACCTACAAGATTCTCATAATTCATGAGTTTCTCAAGCATAGTGTCTGAAAGTTGCGGACCTTTCTTGTAGAGAACAACACTGAGGTCCTTCGCTGCATCAAGTAATTCACGATAATATCTGAGGAGACCCTCCTCTGAAACAAAGACATGTTGAGGATAGTGAATCATCACAGCAGGAACATTTTGTGCTCTTGTCTTCTCAAGTTGAGCTGTTGCTGTACTAACAGAATGTCCAACACCAGACATTATTGTTGCTTTGTTACTGACTGCATCTACAGTGGTTTGAAGTACCAAAGCCCACTCATTCTCTGAAAGAGAATAAAACTCTCCAGTGTTGCCATTAGGGATAATGAGAGGAACCTCATTTTTTGTAAGAAATTTAATGTTGGTTGAGATTCCATTAATATCAATCTGTGTTAAATCATCGGTGAAGGGTGTAGTGGTCGTAACAGAAAAACCACGTAGAATCTCTTTAAACTTGACAGGTTCCATAGAAATGCCTCAGTCTGTTGTTATAGATTGTAATCTGACTGAAATATCACTCGATTGAGCCACTAAAATGAAGAGTAAAAGATCCTTGTGTCTTGAACAAACCAAGCATGATGAAAAATTATGGGAAGTTAGTTAGTAGATGGTACTTGCTCTCAGGTGATTCAAAGTCAACTAGAAATTCTTCATATGTGTTTGTACATGGATTACCTGCAGCTACCTTGATTCTGAATTCAAGATCCTCTGTATCCAAACCTGATACCTCAGCAATATAGCTGTACACTGTTTCTCCTCGATACGGTTCAGATCGGGGATTTGATGAACGATGTCTGCAAATGGAGTCGAATCCACGACCCTCTTTGTGGGTACTCAACAGTTGGGTCATATCCATAAACGAGGTCGCCTCAGCTAATAACTTGGCAGCCTCCTGACGCCTTGTTTGACTTGTAGGTAATGGACCACCAGCCTCACGCTCTGCTAATGATGCATGTCGAAGACTTTCCGCTGTAGGCAAAATCAGATGATGATTAGTTCTAGTAATAATTTTTGAGTCCTTTTCAAGAACGGCTACACCATCCCCAATTTCGATAACTCCGACACCTTCCAGTGAGGCAAGCACTATGTTACACCACTGGTATTGGTTGCCACTCTCAAGGTCAGAACGAACCAATTCAAACCCGTCATCAATAGTCCTTGTTTCGCGTAGTATCCTTTCAAGAAGCAAATCATAAGCACTATGTGGTGTCACTAGAACTGTGGTGTTACATCCCGCCAAGCCAAATTTGTTGAATCCAAATGAGGCTCCACACAATTCGCCATCCCCGACATCAACACCTGTGACAAAAAAGACATTACTATCAAAGACAATGGAATCTCTGAATCCACCCCAAACAAGGTCTCGATTTTTGAGAAGATAATATCTGTTTCCAATTATCTTTGCTCCAGCAGTGCATCCATCGAGCATGAATGAAAACTCGTGGAGTTTTCATATCAAGTTTATTGTGTAAATCAATCGACTCGATGGAGTTGGCACCATTAGAGTGAGTATTTTATTCAGAAATTAGATACTGATACCAATTGCCATAATGTTGAAGCACATGT
>JBHLPA010000347.1:0-2571 GCA_048939935.1 Promethearchaeota archaeon
GGAAGGAGACCTTGAGATTCCTTGGTGAGTCACAATGTCCGATGACATGATAGCATTCATCTCACACCCCAGTTCTAGTCTACACAGAATGCCATTTCCAAAGCCCCACTTGGAGGCTTTTGAGAACCCTCTAAGAGCTCAAATTGCTGAAAGATATCTTGACCAGGAAGGTGTTCTCAAAGGGGTCATCAGAGTGAAAGCTCCAAAGGCAAAGATAGGAACTGTACATCTGGTTCATTCTCCTTATCTGATTGAAACAGTCGAGCTTATGTCAGACATTGGAAGCGGACAACTTGGTGAATCATCATATGCAAGTCCAGACTTACTCCGTACAGCACTACGCGCCGTGGGGGGTGCGATAAAGGGAGCTGACTTGATTGTTTCAGGAGAGGCGAATCATGCCTTTTCATTGATGCGACCCCCCGGTCATCATGCCACATCCTCAAACCCGATGGGTCTTTGCTACTTCAATAATATAGCAATCGCAACTCGTCATGCCTTGAAGAGTAAGGACGTAAAAAGAATTTCAATAATAGACTTTGACGATCACCATGGAAATGGCACATCAGAGATATTCTATACTGATGCAAGCGTACAGTATATCTCAATTCACGAATATGATTATGAGAATTTTGGAATAGGTCACTACGCCGAATTAGGACATGGAGAAGGTAAAGGCACGAACATCAATATTCCACTCTTAGAAACATCATCAAATGCATCATATGAACATGCAATTGTGAAGGTTGTAGAACCAGCTCTGAAGAGATTTGGTCCAGATATCATCATGGTTTCAGCAGGGTATGATGCTCATTATTCAGATCCTGTCGGGAATATGGATGTTGATTCACGGATCTTTTGGAGGTTTGGAGAATTTATCCGTAGTTTCGTCGATGCTTCTGAAACAAAAGGTTCGGTTTGGGTGTTAGAAGGAGGCTATAATCCGTTTGCACTAGGACCTTCAATTAGAGCTAGTTTAGAGGGACTTGACGGTAAAGAAGTTCCGAAACTTGATGATCAGATTGAGAGAGATGTGTATCAACATATAATTGATGCAAATAACGAAATAATAGACAAGGTTCTAGAAACAGTGGATGGTCACTGGTGAGGACATCCTTTTCTCCAAGCGGATGCATGAACAAGATTTTAAGGCCACCGGAGTTGCGAGCACACAATCAGTCATGGTGGAACTGAAAATTGGGTAAGAAAAGAAAATCTGGCGGTAGAAGCAAAGGCAAATCGGGCAAGACAGGAACAGTCCAATGCTCGAAATGTGGACGCATTGTACCCGCTGATAAAGCAAAGAAATACACGAAGAGAGTATCAGCTGTTGATCCTCAACTCGCTAGAGAGCTGAGACAACAGGGAAGCTACATTCAGACCAGAAGAGTCACCTCATACTACTGCGTGAGCTGTGCAGTTCATGCAGGCAAGGTTCAGATCCGACAGGCTTCCGAGAGAAAGTCTACACCGGGTAGGCGTAGCAGATATTAAACACATTATGATCGCTCTCCTTGAAACATCCAAACACTCAAGGGAAAAGTAACAAATCAGCTGGAAGTCCAAATGCTAGAATCCACCATGCTAAGATTCATACAGATGTTACCTCAAGCTTCTCCAGAAGGAGATTTTCTTCTGAAAGACCTCCCTGGTTCTGGAAAGCGCATTGATATACTGTGTCGAGATCTTGCAGCTTGTTTTGATTGGGCACCGTTATCATTGTCTAAATCTCGACTAGCAATAATCGCCGTGATTGGAAACAAAAGGACGTTGACTTTCAGAGAGCCCAAAGAACAAATTCCAAGAGGAGAAGTAGGTTGGGCATCAATAATTCGAGAGTCTCTAAGAGGAACTCCACCCAGTTATGTTGAAGTTTCTGATGAAACCTTAGATGATGTGGTGCAGAAACTGAAACAATCCAAGAAGTCCAAACTCTGGGTTCTGGATGAAAAAGGAGTCTTGTTGTCCGAGTTTCCAAATATAGACGCGAATACTCAGAACAGTTTTATGCTTGGAGACCATAGAGGCTTCGATTCCGAGGCAGAGAATATATTGTCTCAGTACAACATTCCACGACTTTCTCTTGGGAAAAAGAGTTATCTTAGTAGTCACTGCTTGGCTTCTCTAATCTCAGAGTTTGAGAGGGTGAATCATTAATGACAGACAACAACCAATCTAATACAAGCGATCAACCCAAAGCGATGGCAAGACTTGTTAACAAGTTGACAAAAGAGATGCTTTGGATGTATATTCTTCGACTCCTACAAGAACGCCCTCATTATGGATATGAGATAAAGGAGTTAATCACTAAGAGATTTGGATTTTCTCCTGCAACTGTGAGTGGTTATGCCATTATCTATCGTTTAACCAAAGATGGACTTATTGAGGAACAGAGGAAAGACGATTCACCTAGAAAGTATTATGCTATTACAGAAAAGGGTAGTAAGGCAATGTCCGAAGCAAAGTCATTTCTTGGAAAAACAATGGAGATAGTTTTCGACCTAACGACATAGATGTTCCATTAACGTGTTTCAACTGAACTCGAAATTACTTCAGATCTTCGTAGAATCT
>JBHLPA010000058.1:0-10273 GCA_048939935.1 Promethearchaeota archaeon
TGCATCAAGAGGATAGGAGTCATACCTAAAACCTGCTATGCTTGAGGGGGCTGCACCAGTAAGGTCGACAATCCGAGACGTACTCGTCTGTTTTTGATCAAGTGGCAGGATAATACCAGTTTCGGTGGTTAGTGGCGTACCAACGCTGAGAGGAATGGGCGATGTCATGAAGACAGCTCCCGCATACTCTGCAGATTCGAGTAAGTCGATTGTTGCGGGAGCCATCAAAGAGGGTGGATCTGTACCTCTCAATCTATGAAGTATCCATGATGAACGACCGGTAAGGATGAGACTAATGTCTTTCTGAACCAGGATGTCGATTAATGCTTGAGGTGCTATCGAACCATTTGAGGACCCGATGCTTGCATCCACTACAATTGCGGGTGAGTCATCTAGGATATCGGGAGTCGTGATTACATCACTGGCTTCAACTACATTACTCACAATCCCGGATGCATTCAAGAGTTGAGACCATTCATCTCCGTGAGATGTTATATCTCCCCCTGTCATTTCTATCACAATGTATTGTTGCCCACTGGCTAAAATCGCGGAATTGGCTGATGGCTCACTGTAATTGTTAGTCACAATGTCCTTAGGCGTGTCAAGGGATTCCCCAAGGTTAGATGTGTCCATAGGAGTTGCTATTATCATTAAGGCAATGATCAAGATTACAAGTGCAGGTTTCACTATCTTCGGTCCTCCCTTAGTTTTATTGAAGGGTGTCCAACGGGTCGAACCTCTGCGGAAAACAGGTCGGGGGTATGGCAACAAAACAGACCTGAACGAGATGTAGAACAAGGGTGTGGGAAGATTGGTACGACCCGCTGAGACTTTGATATTGTTTCTATCTTCATATTCCCACCCCAATGAATGCGTAGAAGACTATGAGAACAGCCAGAGCTACGAAGAGTTCAGCAATCCCCTTTCCTGGATGCTTCTGAAGAGCTGCACCAAGAAGTTGGAAGTCACCGCCTCTCAGCGAACTGTTGAACAGTACACACAAAGCTAGATACCAGCTCAGGAGAACAATCGGCGCTCCAAGTAGAAGCACAACTGGTAGGAAGAGAAGTGTAAAGCCAATGAACACTGAAGCTACTGTACTCACATATAGTGCGGAAACAAGGACTGCGACCTTGGGTGGTCGATCAACCTTCAGGAATAAGTTCAGTTCTGCGTATGTTGACCCGACTCCCACTGAATCTAGATCAATACCAAAGAGGGAGCATACAGCATAACGAACTCCAGTATTAATGATACTCCCTGGAAGGAAGATTATAGTAGCCGCTGACAGGATTGCATTTCGTGTCCATGATAGTATTGCCCTCCTCCTGCCGGTCAACAAGAGTGCTGTTCTGATCATGGTAGCTACTATCACAACTAACGGGGCTATCTTCACAGAGAACACCAAGTTAGTCGCTAACAGTGCGAGTACATCGGTCTGCATTACCAGACCTCCCTGCCTGTGCGTTTCTCTTCCAGATTCATTTTCCAGTCCTAGGAAGATAATCACAATAAACCCAAACAAATTGTTTGATGCACTTGGATACGGGTGCATAATAAATTAAAGTAATTTTAAAAACATAATATGCCTCTAAATCAATAAAAAGGAATAAAAAATAATATTTCTTCGAAAATAGGTTTTATGAGTTCTATTTCAATTGTTTTTGTGGTCGAATGTGCACCGAAGTAGCGTCCTTAGCATCAGTTTCAGATTGCTTGAATGAACGCCCAAGTGAGTGGAACGAGACTTCAACATCAATCCCCTGCTCCATACATACTGCTCTCAAGACACGAAGAGCTGTGGGCGACCATCCTGTCACATCCAGCTTTCCAGGCGTGACCATCGAACGGATTATTCTCCTAAAGCCCTCACGGTGGGAGTCAGTGAGAACTCGGGCTAGAACATTCATAACAACCTTACGGTCTCTCGTCCCTGAGGTACCACAAATAACAAGCAATCTTTGAACTGCATCATACGTATTCAATGTCTCTAGAGTCTTTAATGCCGAGAACCAACATTCTTGGTCTTCAGATAGAAGAAGTTTGTCGCAATATGAGAGCACTCCCGGTTCCTGACGCCGCGCGAGTTCAAGAAGAGCTGGCTCTCGAAGAATGATATGCAAGGAGTTGTCTTGAACTGTGTCCCAGAGGCTCTCAGTCAAAGTATCTTGAAGAGAAGGTGCTGAATAATCAGGTACAGACGACTTGTATTCCAAGATAAGCTGATTTTGCCTCATGCAATTTTGTATTGATGTATGCTAATAAGCTCCTAATGTATGTATATTGATAAGTGAAGTTGTCCCTATCAAGTGGTGAAAATGGGAAATAGAGCTAAAATAACAACAGATTGGCTTAGAAAAGGAAGAATGATTGATGACCTTACCATCCTTCGCCACCTAATAGCTGACTCAACATCATGGAATATAGACACGGCTAAATTGGACCGAGAGCTGTTCCAGAGAGAATTTGACCTCCCTCCTTTACCAAAGAAAACTGTTAGTAATGACACAATAGATCGGACAATTGGTTATGAACAGCTATATCCTGAAACTGACCGGATATTATTGGTTCCTCCTATACCATTTGGAAATTCAGTCGAGTCCCAAGTCGCATCACTACTCCCATCTTCTCTAAGCGAAGAAGAGCGTGAGATCTTTTCCTATGTCTTCTCCAGATTTGTGGTTGAAGAAACCCCCTTGGAGAATGAATGGCCTCTTGTCCCCAAAGGTATTGATTCATTATCTGCTGCATTGTTCACAATCTACAACATTTCTCATCTAGTTGGGGGGACAAATCTATGGCTCAAGCCACTTTGGCAATTACGAGTTGAACAATACCAATTGTCTTGTCTTCAGGAGATTTATGACCTGTTGGTGTCCGATAAGAAAATCGAAGATGTTATCGAAGCAATTGAATCGATTCGAATCTCAATCAACCAGTTACTAATTCAGAATAAGAAGTTTGACACCTCCGGTAAACCCCAGGCTCCTCTTTGTAACAAGATTAGTGTTAACTGGATTCAGACTTTATCCGCGGACAGGAAAAATCCGAAAAGGGATGTAGATGTAACACGTCGAGAGATTGCTGCAGAAGTTAGAGAAGATATCACGTTAAGAAAAGGAGGCACGAGGTCAGAACACAGTAATGATTACGAATTCCAAGTCCTTCTGCAACCTATGACACTAACAAAATGGAATATTCATTCTATGCGGCCTGATGGGCCTCCTGCAATGCATCATGAACAGCTATTGAAAATGTATCGTGAAAACATCAATGCGCTGGATTATGGGCCATTGGTGAAAATCTGTAAATATCTATCACGCAGTGAAAGACCCGGAAGACCTTCTGCATCAGAAATAGCAAAAGTAACTGGCTCAAAGAAACGAATGTCCCATTACACTCGAAATAGGTTGGACGCTGTTCTGACTGAGAGATACTTACTCTCTGTTCCAAAGATTGGTTTACGATACCGATTTGTCTTTACTGAGAAACAGAAACCCGGAATTCTGAGTGATGGACTCATTGGGAGGATGCTTCTATCTGAATCAAACCATGCCGCTTGTACAGTTCATCTCGAACCTTCGCAAAGCAAAGGTCCTGGTGATATCATACCCCCAAATTCATTTCAACTAACTGCAGACTCTGAACTCATCTCATTAAGACTGGACCTTTTCGATAGGACATCAAGAAAATGGGACCTGGAACAGAAGAAATATGAGTCAAAAAATCAAAGAAGGAAAAAATCTCATTTATTACGTGAAACTCTGTCGGATAATAAACCATCAAACCTGACAGAAAGGCAGCTGGACCTTATTGGACCTACTTTATCGTTTAGAGGATTAAGGTCTTCTCGTATGTGGATGATGAAACAGATTGGTTTCGCTCCACGAACTGTAAGACGTTATCTCTCAAAGATGCTTGATGATAAGGTATTGCGACTACTCTATATGCCAGCTCTTGAATACTGTGGTTTGCCAGAGGGAATGATTGTTGTTGGGAAGTTCAAGGAACCACAATCAAGAGTTTCATTTCTCGATTGGTTGATCTCGCGAACTCCATTCGTTCATGTGTTCATAGATAAGTCAACTAACCTGGTTGCTTGCATTCGATTGCCTCCATACAAGACTGATGTTATTGGTGGTGAAATCAGAGAGAAGCTCTCTAAAGGCGGAAGAAGAAACCGAATCACATCACATTCATCCACAGCTCGGTTAAGAACCTATAAGACCTATCAGATGACCGTGCTTCAAAGACTATTCCGAGATGATGTCGTCCGAGACCCATGGGCGAATTGAATCACATCCATTGTTCAAGTGAGGACTGTTGAGTCCCAAATTCCTTCCATAGTTTAAGTACTCTGTCTGTCGTGGCTTCGACTATATTCTCAGACATAACCATTCTAAGATTCCGTGTTAGTTTTGGAATGATTGGAGGGCTTAATCTCAAAACAATATCCTCCGTCGATATATAGACTGGTTCATCAAAGATTTCTCGAGCTCTTATGAAGTCTTCACGGGTTGCATTCGAAAATCCTTTGGCTTTTAGGACTTCTACTAATCCGCCATGTCTTTGTAACAAAAGAGCTCCTTTACGAGGTCCTATTCCCTTTACCCCCTCATGAAAATCACAGCCACAAAGAATTGCGAGGTCTCTCAGGCGTTCAAGGTCTAAATTCATGTTTTCTTCAAGTTCGCTTAATCGCACTCTCAGAATTCTGTTACCTGACACTTGGAACTGTTTTGTTACATGTGGGCTCCCAAAAAGAAGAGCATCAACGTCATTAGAAACAACTGTATCTACCAATTCGTCCCGACACAATGCTGCTGCAAACATTTCAGCCTCTGATGGAGCTGTGAGAGTTGGAATCCCAATGACACGAGATAAGTCTTTGATATGTTCTGATGCAAAATACATTCTTACAGCTCTACTTTTCCAGATAACGTCTGAAATCTCCTCATTGTAAGGATCTCTCTCCTTCACGAACTTCCTGTATAGATTGTGTGCCAGCTGGATGAGCTCTGGATTAGGTGCTCGTTTTCTTGACTGTGGCGGCCCCTCAAAAACCATTACGGGAAGAATATGAACTTGTAAAGCAGCTCTGATTAGACTCAAAAAAGTTCCAACATGAGCGAGTGGAATTCTACCATCTGGTGCCTTGAGCGTCTTCATTACGACAATTCGTCTTGTGAGGTAGTTTGGAATATCAATTGCTATGGTGCCAGGACGTATCTCTTCTAAACCCGTCCAACGCCAAGGGACTATGCTATCGTTCCATCGCTTTACACCCATCTCACTTCATACTCCGAATTCCCTTGGAATCAGCTCTGACAATAATGCTGGGTGGATTCTTTGAGGCCGTACAACGTTCTGTCAGTATTCGAATCAGACCTTGATTAGTTCGCAGTCTGTCGATTTGTACAACACTATCAACAGCATGGGAGAGTACATTCCCACCAACGGGCGTAAGTTCTCCTGAGATCCAGTTCTTTGAAGAATAATCTGTAATTAACGCATGGGTATTATAGTTGTTAACGACTTTTCGAATGACCTCAAGCGTATGAAATAACTCTCGCTGGCGTCCCTTGGTCCCTGGAGCTCCTGTTAGGTTCAACGTACTAGTGAGACTATCTAGTATGATTACTGACACCTCTTCCAATTCTGATAACCTCTTAATCATGTACTCGACATCAGAGAGTCCCATTACTTGACTAACGACAATTCGCTTCAAAACTTCTGTAGCATCGTCAGTTGAGGGGCAGATTGACCGAACTAAAGTCGGACTATAGTTAGTTCCCGAATCCAAGAACACACATTTTGCGTCTGGCAGAGACCGAGCTGCGGACACAACCACTCCATGGGCGATGATACTTAGAGGAGCTCGTTCTGAACCATGCAGCAGGCTGATTTGTCTCGGTAGTATGATACTTCTAAACACCTGATCAAGAACTCGAGGAGTGAGTCGAATCATCGGTTCAGTTGGGATATCAAGTGTCTCAAGTGGTGCTCTCAATGGATTCTCTTACCCCCTGTGTACTTGTGAAGTCGCGATATAGGAGAACATCAGACTCGAATCCCTTCTTCAAGGGTTCAACGTTATAGCCAATCACTTCCATCTCTGGTACTAAGACCCGCAAGCCTTCCTCAGAAGGAAAAATAGTCATTCGAGATGGCCAACGTAGCAAAAGATCTTGAACAGTCTTATCATCTCTTGCGAGTCTGTACTCCTTCATTGGCAATCCATTTTGTTCATCAATGATTGGTATCATCTGAATGGCTTCTGACAGCAAAGCAGATGCAGTACCGTGAGTTTCTACCCCGTATGCTGAGAGAAGTGAAATAACACGATCAAACAGAGAATGGTTTTTTCCTGCCGACACGAATAGAACATCGAGTTCTTCAAAATGTGTAAGAGAGATGGGAAGCAATAGTCGCTCTCTCATTAGGTCAACTACTTTGGTTCGATGCTTTGAATTTATGATGATTACTGTGTTTGAAGAATTAACAGTGAATGCTGAACCATCACCTGTCTGAACAACTCTTCTTGAAACTGATTGTCCTATTGTTGAGGGGACATAATCCCGAACCTGCGTCAATAGAGCTGAGGGATCTCCAATGAACGAGATGAGAATTGCTGTTGCAATTGCAGTTGCAATTGAAACAAAAAGCCCGTAAGGCAAAGCAATAACAAACGCAACAACCATCAGGTACACTGTGGCGGCATACCCTACAATATTCAGTATCAATTTGGTAGGTGTTTCCTCCTTTTGGGTTTTAACGGCACGAAGGATGACAATTGTAGTTGAAATAATTAGAATCAGTGGTAATGGGTTACCTGTCCTGAACGCGATAACCACCCCTACTACGGATGCAAGTAATTTCGCTCCACCTGCAATTGCAATCGCACCTGCGAAAAGAAGCCCAATCAGTTTGATGATGCTTTTCCCGAACACTAGCCCTGTCCTCCTACTGGTTGTGAAATTCGAGAACTCTGAGGTTGTACTAGAGGAACTCCTCCCTCTATGAGTCGTAGGATGCCTATCTGTTCTTGGTCTTCAGGTGTATTCAAGACTCTCATAATTCGGGTTGATTCTTCTAGAGTATTCCTGACAAGTAGAATGTCGTGGTCGACCCATTTCCTTATTGAACGATGATGGACCGCGATGTTACCAAAATCGGTCATTGCTCTACTTTCACTCGTGATGATAATCTTGATTCCCTTTTCATCGACAATCCCTGCAAGTGTGGGAAGTGCATCCTCAAACAATTCTCTCCCCCACATTGTTGGGTCATCTCTAGCCATGTCCAACAGACGTGTAATCGAGTCAATCACAATAAGTCCCACTCCCGGTTGCAAAGACCTTGAAAGATTCAGAATGAGGTTTCTAAGCTCAGTCCTATCACTAGTCATTGCTACAGTTACATTCTTTATTGAACCTCCAGCTGACTCGACACTTCGGATCAGTCTTGGAATGAAACTCTGCTTTGAATCAGTGTTGATCCATTCGACTTTTGAATATCGAGAAACTTCAGCAGCCATGACGCAGGCAAAGAGTGTCTTTCCTGAACCTGCATCTCCCCAAAGATGAATCAGTCCATCCAAGGAGAGCATTTCAGTGAGAGTAGTCTTAGACACTCGCAGAATCACGCTCCTCATCTTGTTCTATCTCATCTAACAGAGAAAGCTGTTGCGTCTCCCTGACCTTCTTCTTTTTTCTTCTATTCCTAGCAGTGACCACATCCGCCCCAGTAATATTCATCTCAGAACCATCTGTTTCATCCGATGCCTCATCTGTTTTGGAGACCTCAACTGAAGCATGTAACATCATGTCCATGAGCTCATCCTCATCATCACCTTCTTCTTTTGGTGAAGGGGACTCACTCTCTTCAGCTTCATGCGAATCTGATTTTGTTTTTTGTTCTGGAATCTCTTCGTCTGGAGTGGTAAGTTCTTTATCAATCTCCTCGACAGCTTCTTTCATCGCTCTTTTATTGAGATGGTCATCAATTGACTCCTTGATATCTGGTCTCAATGCACCGATGTTATAGAGTGCATTGTTTAATTGTGTGAGATGTTCTACAGCCTCCACAAAGGTAATCTTCTTTGTAACATGACCAGTCAGACCCACATAGGCAAGGGCTAGTGATTCTTCCTCCTCGACATACCCGAGCTCTTCAAACAGACCTAGAAACTTGCGGAGTCCTAAATCCGCTGAAACCATCGCATTAGAATTTGAGTTATTTTCAAGAGGTGCCAATCTGACGCACTCGTCAAGAACAGAACATGCGGCGCTAACTGTCGCATCTACATCTCCCTCCTCTAACGCCTGACCAGCCGCAGCAATCAGTGGCGAAACTAAAAAGTTCAAATCACCAATCAACAGCAATTTCTCTTCATTATCAATAATTGACTTTGAGATCCTATCGGCATCTCCCAATCTATCAAGAATCTTCTGTTCATTTGAGAGTGTTGTGATGAATCCATTGATTGAGTTTCTCGAAGATTGCAATAGATACCCTCCAGCAAGCCCAGAGAATGCACTGACTAGAAGAGGTATAATCAAAGAACCTGTGCCGACTGTTAGCACTGAAAGACTTGCCGCAATTCCAATGAGGAAACCTGCTAGAGCGAGTACACCAAACCAGCCTCGAGAAAGTCCTGTTTCCAAAAGCCCCCATTTATTCCCTAGAATGCTCTTTTTCATGTCTGGAAGAGTTGACCGAGTATCACTTCTTCTGATCAATACAAACTCTTCGGGAGTAACTACCCTTCCCGTATCAGTTAACCAGGTAAGATCCATTGTAGGTTTTGTTCCTTCTGTGATTACATAGACTGTTCTCGTTTCATGGATGAGTGACTCTGTCTTGGCTGTGGATCCACGGATTAAGGGAAGGTGTACACGTCCCCATGGTGTAAGAATGACCTGTTCATTCATGAACCCATCTAATCCTACATCTCCTAAAACTCGGGCTAGCGACCTGTTGATACTCTCCAGGACTGCCGCCCTCATCGCCAAGCCACTCTTTCCAAACTCTGCTTCTCGAAGGTCTAATACATAAACAACTTCCACGTGGACACCACGTGTCCCCGGCACTGCTTCCAGTCTGACACCTAATGTTAGACCATTTGGATAGCGTGTTGTGAAATGTCCAGTAACTTCAAGAGCTGTGGTAATGTCATGCTCTTTCTTTTCTTTTGGAGAAGATTCCTGTTTGAGCTCCTCACTTTCAGTAACCTTCTCATCTCCCTTTGCCATTGTCATCTAACCAGCTCCTCCTTCATTCTTCATCTCCCCCATTTCGCCAAATCGACGTTCCAAAGCCTCCAAGAGACCTCTAGCCATGCTAAAAACCTTTGAGAGGCTTCCGAGCTCAGCAATGATTGATATCGAGTACAGAAGCCATTTCGAAGACTCTAGTAGACCATACATGTCACCCATATTAATTCCCAATTGATCGGCGAGTTGGCGGATAGAGACATCAGTGGTCGCAAGAGCCGCCATCATATGGTCAAATGAATCATCCAAGTTGGTTGCAATTTCGATTGCTACAAGGTGCCTAAGCATCCACAGTAGCTTTGTGTTGTCATCAATTGTGGGAAGTAGTGCGAGTAGTTCCCGGATCGTTGGGATGCTCAAGTATAACCTATTCACAGTTCTACCCAGCTTTGTAGGTTTCAGCTTACCATCAATATCACCTTCAACAAGACCAAGTCTAATTAGCAAAGCCAGAGGTGAGCTCTCTGAGAGTGATAGAGGGATTACATAGTCTGCAAGTGTTCCTAGCTCCCTAGATGCTGCCATACCTAAGGCAACTAGATGGTGACACAGGATTCCATTCTCTGACATTGGACGACCACAGGAACACATTGGACCCTCAGTTGTACCATCCTGTGCTAGCCGCGCAGAGAAACGACAGGTATACTGCCCTCCGCCATATCCTGTTATGATGCCTCCAATCACAGTTTCATGTTGTTCACGGATTTTTGTTGCTCCAAGAACGCCCCTCCGAGCTGAGTGAATCGTGTCCGTGAGAGCATGGCGTTCTAGAGCTGCTTCTGCTGTGATTTCACCCAACTGCAGCACTCTCATTGGTGCCTTTGAGTTTCGAATGGCACAATGAACCAAGAATGATTCTCCAAATATGCCGTTTTCTATCTCCTCCAATGTGGCGGATGACAACATATCAAGAATCACAAGCAGTTGCTCAGACAGTGAGCTTGACTCTCCGAGCACACTCGATATTGAATCATGTTTAGATCTTAGAGTTTCCTTTC
>JBHLPA010000348.1:0-2564 GCA_048939935.1 Promethearchaeota archaeon
AGTGATGAGGCCTTCGATGACATAGGCGTCCTGCTTGCGGAGGAAATCAAGACTTTAATTGAGAGTAAGCGATTCACAGTTGTAGAACCAGAGAATAAAATTCGAGCTACGGTAATTGGAGCAGGTTCCTTTTCTCTATCTGTTTCTGGTTCCACAACATTCTATTACAGAGACATCGAGCTTCCGATAGACAATGTTCCAGTTATACCTGTTCACTTGAGAAATGAGCTGTTCGATGAAGACTGGTTTATGGATGAGATTAAACGGGCTTTCACTACATTCGATATGGTTGAGGGTGAGGATATTGTTGCTCTTTATTTTAAGGATCACATCCATCATGAGGATAGATTTAGAGTATTTGCAAAGGCACTCGAGAAGGCACTACCCAAATCTATTGCCAACAATAAGCCTATCATCTTGATCTTTGCTTACGACTTTGCGAAAGTGCTAGGTATCAGCATTCGTGATGAAACATCAATTCAAAGTAATCTCCTATGTTTGGATGAATTAGATATGAAGGCGGGTGATTGGATTGACATCGGCTCTCCCCTAAAGGAAACGCTGGCATTCCCAGTCACTGTGAAGAGTCTAGTCTTCAATGAGAACAAGGAGTACTCAAGGACTGATTGATATGAGTGGGATTGATGCTAACCGCTTGATGTGGCAGATCATTGAAACTGTGAGTAAGTATCTTCATGAAAACATTTGCGACAATGCTGAAGATTTAGAAAAGCAATTCACTAAAACATACAAATCATCACTAGATCAAATAGAAACCGAGGATTCCTCCAAGCTACACCTTCTCATTAAAGAATTCAAACCAACACTCAGTTCAATACTTCAACCTGGAATGCATTTTGATAGGATTACGGAACTAGTCAGTCCAATCCTAAATGATGCTTTTGCGAAAGCAGAGAAAGTGAATATCGAGTCATCAGTCGAATCCCAACATACCCTCAGACGTTTATCTGAACCAAAGACTCATGTCATTCAGCTATACGACAAGGCTGAGAGCATGAAGATCCTCAGTGTTGGCATTGACATCGGATCTTCAACTACCCATCTCGTTTTCTCACGACTCAAACTCAACAGGGAACGTAGTTTCACTAATCCTTCAAACCGATTTATGGTTGAAGATAGAGAAGTCCTCTATGAGAGTAACATCATATTCACACCTCTACTTGATAGGGTGACTATTGATGTGGGGGCAATTGTGGAATTCTGTGAAGAAGAGTACCGCAATGCAGGATTCACTCCCGAGATGGTCGATACAGGTGCGGTTATCGTGACAGGAGAAACCGCCAAGAAATCTAATGCAGAGGAGATAGTACAACACCTATCCTCAACATCAGGCAAGTTCGTCAGTGCTGTGGCTGGCCCAAACTACGAATCAATTCTAGGAATTATGGGAAGTGGTATCTTAGAACTATCTAGCACCAAGAACCAAACCATAATGAATGTGGACATCGGTGGTGGTACTAGTAATATGGCTATCTCCTCCAAAGGTCATATTCACAGTACTTCTTGCATCAATGTTGGTGGGCGCCTTTTGGGTATAGACAAAGATCTCAAGATTTGGAGAATCGATGAGCCGACCAAATTTGTCATCAGAGAGTTGGGAATGAACTATGAGATTGGAGATATTATCCTAGAGGAGGATGCAAGATCTATCGCCCATGTATATGCAAGAGCTTTGGTCGAAGTGATGCGAGGTCCTGCGAAGAGCAAGGTTGCTAAGGAGCTCATGATAACTGATGATCTTGATTTCTCACTCCCCGTTGATTATTACTCATTCTCTGGTGGAATCGCTGAGATGTTCTATGGAGTGAAGAACTTCTATAATGATATTGGATTGTTTCTTGCTCAAGAACTCAAGTCAATTGTCCAAGAGATTGGGTTATCTATGATTGAACCTCCTACGAAGATTCGCGCAACCGTAATTGGTGCTGGGGCATTCTCATTGTCAGTTTCAGGTTCTACTTGTTATTTTGACAAGACAATGGATTTTCCAATTACCAATATACCAGTTCTACCAATCAATATAACAACAGAGAATTATCGTTCTGGGATTGTAGAGACCGAGGTTGATCGTGCCTTCAAGAAACATGATTTGCAGGAAGGGAATGACATTGTAGCATTATACTTCAAAGACCCACTATACAGGTCTTATTCATGGCTCCAGGAATTCGTCAAGGCCATTGAGAGTTCTCTTTCCAAAACGGTTTCCCAAAGAAAGTTGGTCATCCTCCTCTTCGCGAGTGATATAGGAAAGATGGTTGGACTGATGGCACGTCGTGAAACTTCTATTCAGCAGAACCTAATCAGTCTCGATGAGTTATTCCTCGAAGAGGGTGACTGGATTGACATCGGTGCACCTCTTCATGAGTGTCAAGTCTTTCCTGTCACCGTGAAGAGCCTCGTGTTCAATAAGAATAAGGAATATCCGTAAAGCCCCAAGAACATGGTATATAAGATGGGTTTCGAGCCTAAGAATTCACGTTGAGTTTTCTCCAGTACTCTAAGCTTAAAGGTCTTGAATTCACGGGACTCTCTACATTTCAGAT
>JBHLPA010000349.1:0-2560 GCA_048939935.1 Promethearchaeota archaeon
GTGGGCAAGTCAAAGGCCACATTGAGCCCGGTCTGCCCTTGGCTGATCATGAGCTTGAATCGCTGATTCGTCTCCTTAGCTGTGGCAAACCCACTATACTGCCGCATCGTCCAAAAGCGACCTCTATATCCTGTAGCCTGAACTCCACGCGCAAAGGGATATTCACCTGGGAATCCGAGGTCTTTCTCATAGTTCATGTCCTTCAAATCTAATGGGGTGTAGAGTCGATTCATCGGAATTCCGGAGATAGTTTCAAAGTGTTCCTCTCGTTCAGGGAACCTCTTGATGGTTTTAGATACTGTTTCATCCTCCCACTTCTTCATGAATTTATGGAGCTTTGAGTCGTCTCCCATTATACTCACCTACTCTCGCTAAACAGAAATTCAGCTATCAACCGCTCGGCTACACTATAGGGATCTTCTTTTCGAGATGCAATCTTCTTGATGGCTGCTTCATACTCTGGTTGTCCTTCCAACTTCTGGTACAATTCACGTGTGAGTTTGTAACTCATCAACTCCTGGAGTTCATCGCGGCTTCTCGTCAGTCCCTTCTCCTCTAATAGGCCACTTTTCTTAAGGAATTGTAGATGCTCTAGTAACTTGTCAGCAAGCTCAGGTATGCCATCTCCAGTCCTAGAGTTAGTTAGCAAGACTGGCGGTCTCCAAGGTTTTTCTCGGGGGTCAATATCCAACATTGCGTTAATCTCTGTGACTTTCTTATCTGCCCCATCAAGATCCATTTTATTGACAACGAAAATATCTGCAATCTCCATAATACCCGCTTTGATGGCTTGAATATCGTCACCGCTTCCTGGCACATCGGTGACTATGACTGTGTGTGCAATGTCAATCACTTCAACCTCAGCCTGACCAGCACCAACAGTCTCAACAAATATGATGTCCTTTCCAAATGCATCAATAGCCCGAACAGCTCCAGAAGTAGCTCTTGCAAGACCACCAAGGTGTCCACGAGTCCCCATGGACCGTACGTAGACCTCTTTATCGAGACTATGTTCTTGCATCCTAATCCTGTCACCTAGGAGTGCACCACCTGTAAAAGGGCTTGAAGGATCCACACAGACTATTCCAATTGTATTATCACGCTTTCTGAATTCTGTTGTAAGTTTAGTGACGAGTGAACTCTTACCAGATCCAGGAGGACCAGTCACACCAATGATATGGGCTTTACCTGTGTGTCTATACAATTGGCTGAGCGCCTCAGAGGCCTCTGCATCCTCATCTTCTATCAGAGAGATTAAACGAGCAAGGTCTCTTCGGTTGCCATCCAAAACTCCGTTGACGAGGTCAGCCACAGACATAGCTAATTCCTCATTTCAATAGAATCAGAGCTTGACATTAGCCTTGATGTACTCGATAATCTCATCAAGAGGAGTCCCAGGACCAAAGATTGCTGCAATTCCAGCCTTCTTCAAATCAGGGATATCATCCTCAGGAATGATGCCACCACCGACCACAAGGATGTCATCCGCACCTTCTTCTTTCAGAAGCTCCATTACTTTTGGAAACAGTGCATTGTGTGCTCCACTTAGGATACTGAGACCTATACAATTAACTCACTCATCAAGAGCTGCTCTGACGACCATCTCTGGTGTCTGGCGGAGACCAGTGTATATCACCTCCATCCCTGCATCCCTTAACGCACGGGCGACTATCTTAGCACCCCTATCATGGCCATCTAATCCGGGTTTTGCTACAAGTACACGAATTTTCTTGGACGAACTCAAGAACCCACCTCAGGAAGATGATTCGTCTGGAGAAGAACTTGGGAGTGATATAAAGGCGTTGATTGTGTGCGTGTCATTCTTCCATGATATGGACAACATTCTCACGGCCTTCACGGAATCGGCGAACAAGACCACGTTCCTCTAGATTGTTAAGAATAAGACTTACTTTCGCCTGTGACATGTCAAATTCAGTATAGAGGTCTTTCTGAGGACAGGAGCCACCCTTCTGCCTAATTACCTTTAGAACCTCCTCCTCTTCAGAAGTAACACCAACAAACTTGACCGAACCGATTCTCTTGAGACGGTGATAAAGCCGAGGACCACCAACAGTAAGAATTATGCCAACCATGATACCTAGCAGTGCAATAATAATCGACCCGAATAAGAAAGACCCGGTAGTGCTAGATTGAGTATTTGGATACTGATATCTAATTGTAAAGGCAATCTCTTGACCAATAAGGAGTGAATCCCTAAACCAGACAAATGCAAGTGATGATCCATCTGTAAAATTGGAGTCAGGAGAAGGAAACAAAGGTACGGCGGAATTACGTGACAATACAGCATCTCGAGGAAGGATTGTTGTGAACGTGAAATTCGAAAATTCCGGCATTGGGCGAATGTAGAAAGAGAAATCGCCATAGAGTTTGGTTGAATCAAGACCAACTACAGGGTCTGATTGAAGATCAGTTGCCTCAAGCTCAAGTTCAACCCAAACACTCTCATTCTCTTCCAGCGGTGTTGTGAGAACAACAGATACTTCCGTGTATCTCTCCTGAAGTGTTGAAGTTGCTGTCACTGTAGAACCATTAGCAGTCG
>JBHLPA010000059.1:0-10194 GCA_048939935.1 Promethearchaeota archaeon
CAAGTCTGGATGCGACTGTTGCGTTTAGTGATAGCGCGGTATTCCAGATTCTCCAAGTCGAGTGGACTGCATATTCGGCGGGAGGACTTCCTCTAGAACTCCTCCTCGTCAGTGTTGTGGGAGTAACTGCAATTATTGGGATAACTGTATTTTATCTCTTAAGGAAACGAAGAGGGGGAACTTAATCCAGCTTCAGGCGCTACCCCTTCAGCGGTATATTAAGAGGGGAATTAGATGGCGAGCCAACGCTCATGTCTTCACTTTTTGATGATCACAGACTGGAACTATTTCTACTAATCATAGACTAACAGTATTCCCGTGAAAATTAGTGATAGGTCGACTGAAAAGAGTCGCAGAGAGAACATAGTTCACATATCGAAGAGAGTTCGTTAACCTCTTCACCCCTCTTTTGTGAGAGTAAGTGAAGTAATGATAAACAATCGAATGAGTATTCATAACTTGACGAAATATGAGAGAGATTTTCAGAGTTTATTTTCTACAGAGTCTTGTGTTTTCTTATCAATGAGTGTAGGACTTTTTCTAATTATGTCAGACTCGGTCAGTAAACCAGCTTCAATCAATATCTCTTCCAATTTTCGACGGAGAGTGCTTATATTTGAAACAACTCGGGGATAAGAAACAAAATCCTCAATCGACTTGATGAATGGAGCTTCTTTGAGATTCTGTATGATGGGCATCCCTTTGCCGGGGCGATCAATGAGCAGCCCCACATCAATGATTGGTTGATTGGTTGTTATGGTTGCCCACCAGAATGCTTCAGGATATTTCTCATACAATCCCAATATGATGTCCGGACCAGTCGTTTCAGTTTCGTCGTAGCATATTTTCAATCTATATTCCATATCTCCCAGAGCGAATGGGTCGAAACCAACAACGAAGTGGATGCCACCACCTTCTTCTAACTCGCGCAGGATTTTCCGCACCCGTCGAGGAGTGAATCCTGTTTGTTGTGCAATCTGGGAAACAGGCAGTCGAGCATCCTGGTACAAACACCTAAGCACTCGTAGCTGATGCTGAGTGAAAAGCACCTTCTTTCCTCTCGTATTCATAACAGAGTTGGGAGACATATTAGGAGAGAGATAAACAACAGGTCTCATTTCTACATCAGTCACTCCATCAAGCCCTTCAAGATACATCTTGAAACCCAATGTTTCAGAGGCACCTGACACTCTAGCCCAATACTCATAGCGTCTGTCACTAGTGCGATAGATCTCATTTACTATAGGCCATTTAGCAACGATTTGTTTGATAAATTCCATCACTTTCTCAGTGCCATCCGTAGCGATTACACCTAGTACATGTTCTGCGCCGAGCATTTCCATGCTCACCAAAACTCCGAAGCCTACAATCACTTTCTGTTTGTGAAGTCTATTGATTCGATTCTTGACCGTATTTGATGAAATGCCGAGTTTTCGTGCGAGTGCTTTGAACGGCATCCTTGCATTGCCGCATAATTCACATATCAGAGCCCAATCTAGTGGATCTAATTTACTCACCACGCTTCTGCTGATTCAGGTAACGGTTCTTGGTTGTCAGACTGGTCTGATTAACCTTTGGCCAACCCCTTTCCCTACAGCTATTGCAATTATATACAATAGTTTGTTAATAAAACTGGCTTTTGAGTGAGCAATTTGATGAGGATAGAACCGATTGGGAAATAATCAGGTCCAAGAGGCGATTTTCAGAATCTTTTTTCTGCAGAGCTTTGTGGTTTCGCATCGATGAGTGTGGGAGTCCTTCTGATTATTTTGGAATCGGTCAGTAAACCAGCTTCAATCAGTATCTCCTCTAGTCTTCGTCTAAGAGGAGTGATATTGCCAATAACTCTAGGATAAGACACAAAATCCTCTATTGAACTGATGAAAGGAGCTTCTCTGAGATCTTGGATAATTGGTACACCTTTACCGGGACGATCAATGATTAGACCCACATCAACGATTGGTTCATTGATTGTTATACTTGACCACCAAAATTCTTCAGGACACTTATGGTACAGATTCATGATGATGTCCTTACCATTTGTCTGCGATTCATCAAAATGGATTTTCAGTCGATATTCCATATCTCCCAATGCGAATATGTCATAGCCAACAGTAAAGTGAATGCCCCCGCCTTCTTCTAACTCGCGTAAGATTTTCCGGACTCGTCTTGGGGTGAAACCTGTTCCTTGTGCTATTTGGGAAACTGGCATTCGAGCATCCTGATACAAATATCGCAACACTCGTAACTGATGCGGGGTAAAAGTGACCTTTTTCCCTCTTGTGTTCAAATAAAAGCTCAGAGGTTTGTTTGGAAAAAGAAAAACAACGGGCCTCATTTCTACAGCGGTCACACCACTAAGTTCTTCAAGATACATTTTGAGTCCCAATGTTTCAGAAGCACCTGACACCATCGCCCAGTATTCATAGCGCATATCACCTGTACGATAAATCTCACATAGTATAGGCCACCTAGCAACAATTTGCTTCATGAACTCCAGTACTTTCTCAGTCCCATCAGTAGAGATTACACCAGCTACATGTTCTGCACCAAGCATTTCCATGCTCACTAAAACCCCAGCGCCATGAAGCACCTTCTGTTTGAGAAGTTTTTTAATTCGATTCTTGACAGTGTTTGATGAAATATTGAATTTCTTTGCGAGTGTTTTGTATGGCATCCTTGCGTTGCCGCATAATTCACATATCAGAGCCCAATCTAGTGGATCTAATTTACTCACCACGCTTATGCTGACTTGGGAAACGATTCTTGGTTGTCAGATTGGTTTGGAAGTCCTTGAGCTACCACGTTCCCTACAGCTACCTCAACTATATGGGATAATTTGCTATTAAAACTGGCTTTTGGTGAATATTCAAGAGAACAAAGCGAAATGGTGCTAGTGACATAGAAGGAAGATGTAAGGTGGCAGCCTTCAATATAGTAATCCATTTCATAAATAGGAGAGATGAGATATTAGGGCTAAACTCCAGCTTCACGTAGCAGGTCCCACAAATGAGCACTGAGTCGATTTGTACCAAACACAACCCTAGGATAAGTCACAAAATCCTCCACCGACTTGACAAAAGGAGTCGTCTTAATCTCAGCAGCGATTGGTGGACCTTTGCCCGGACGGTCAATGATCAGACCCACATCTGCGATTGGTTCATTTGTAGTAATTGTGGACCAAAAGAATACTTCTGGATGTTTTTCGTACAACGCCATGACAACCTCCTGTCCAGTTACTTGAGCATCGTCATAGCAAATCCTCAACCTGTACTCCAGATCACCTAATTCAAATGGATGATAGAGAGCATAAGTATGTATGCCGCCACTCTCCTGTAGGTCTCGAAGGATTCTTCGTACTCGCCTAGGAGTGAAACTTGTCTTATTGGCAATTTGAGAAATAGGAAGCCGAGAGTCGATGGTCAAACATCGTAGTACACGCAGCTGATCACGTGAGAAGGTGACCTTTTTCCCTCGTGTGTTTCCCAAATAGGTGGGTGGTTTGTTTGGATAAAAGAGTTCAATGGGTTGCATCTGCACATCTTTCACGCAATCAAGACTTGTCAGAAAGCGTCGCAGTCCTAGCGTTTCACTAGCGCCTTTCACCATGGCCCAGTACTCGTAGCGTCTATCAGCATTACGACAGATATCACAGACCGTGGGGTTGCTGGCGATCTTTTTCATCAGCTCTATCACACCCTCGGACCCATCTGTAGTGACAAAACCAGACACCATTTCAGCGCCAAGGGTTTCAAAGCTCACACAAATGCCAAACTTCTCAATCACGCCTTTTTCGCGAAGTCTGTTGATACGATTCTTGACGGTGTTTGTTGAAATATCGAATTTTCTTGCGAGTGTTTTGTAAGGCACCCTTGCATTACCGCATAATTCACATATCAAGGCCCAATCTAGGGGATCCAAAATAATCATCCCGATTCTGCTGGTCGGGAGATGGTTCTTAGTTGTCAGATTGGTTTGAACTCCTACGTTCTACGTTTCTCCTGCCAGCAATAACAATCATACACACCAGTTTGTAAAAAAACTTCTCTCCTGAATGCATATTTTGCAGAGCATAGATACAGATTGGGCAATCAGGTTGTACTTCCTGCAATTTTTGACACCATCTTCCTCCCGCTAATTGATATTCTAGCAGGAGTCAGTATGAGGTGCAATATGCTGGTTGCTGTGAGCAACCTAGTGTGTTGTACAACTACGAAACATCGGTTTCCGTTTTAATCAGTTCTAAAAAACTGATTGGGAGGTGAGAAAAAAATGAATAGAGCAAATCTGGTAAAACGAGTTGGAGTTGTCTTTGTTGCATTAGCGTTTATCATAGCTTTAATGCCAAATGTCGATGCTGCACCCCAGTATCGTAGTAAAATGAATGTATTATTCAATCCGGATTTTATCCATGGTGAGCCCATATGGGTAGGAACTATTAGTGGAGATATTGATGGAACGATGAAATTCTGGGCTACTGGACCAGATCCAGCTAAAGATATAGGCCATCCTCCTACTTTTCCATGGCAAGTGCACTTCTTCACTGAATATTGGGAGATTACAACTAAGGATGGGTGGATTTATGGAATTGACAAAGGTAATACCGGTTTTTCCAACTGGAGATTCCGGATGAATGGTGAAGTAGTGGATGCAGGTGGAATATATGCTGATCTAGTTGGTCATCAAGTGCATATGAATGGTCAAATAGATTGGACAGAGGTGTTTGTTAGCGGTACTGCAGTAGGTCCTGTCATAATAACATGAAAGAGCATCATAAACTGAAGAAGGGAGGCTTTAGATTCCATTTTATAAGCCTCCCACGTTTATTGGATTATTATTGTCTTTGTGTCTAAATCTAGAATAAAAGGATGGGTAAGGAATTGGAGATTCATCTAAAAGGGTGGATAACTGAGGTCGTGTTTCCTACTTCTTTGGAGATGATATGATGGCAATCGTGTCCATTATGCAAAGTGAAAGTATCAGAACCGCTGTCGAGGAGTCAATTCGTTTTCTTGGGGGAATTGAGAGTTTTGTGCACCCCCATGACAATGTGGTGATCAAGCCAAACTTGGTCTTTGGTTTGCCTCCTTTTACAGGTTTCACGACTGATTTTCCTGTCGTTCAAGCCATCGTTGAAATGTGTCAGAGTGTTGGACCTGTTGAATTGACCATCGCTGAGGGGTCAGGTGGTATTGACACAAAGATAGCCTTTCGGACTGGTGGATATACAGAGCTGGCAGAGAAATATAGTATAAAGTTAGAGGATTTGAATGGAAGTCCTACGAAGAATGTGACTGTGTCAGGTGGTCTGTTAGTCAAGGCGTTGAAAGTTCCGAAAGTCATTCTTGATTGTGATGTATTAATCAATGTGCCAAAATTGAAGCTATATAGATTAGAACCAGGAAAGAGCCAATGGGCAAGTTTGGCAGTCAAGAATCTTATGGGGGCTCTTCCTGGACAAGGGGAGTACTCAGATGATCGCTCCCCTGGGTTCTGTCTTCAGCTTTCTCAGGAATTCCTGACTACCAAAGGCAAGTATTACAATTCTGCTTATCGTAACTGGTGGCGTCCTAGTGAGGAAAAAAGACGAATTCATGGGAATCTAACTCTGGGATTGGTAGACATAAACAAGACAATCAGACCGACCCTCAACATTATAGATGGCATAGGTGTGAGTAATGATGTAGATATGACAAATACACAGGGTCAGAGTCCATTTGACCTAAACACGATTCTTGCCAGCAAAGATCCACTTGCCCTTGATTGCATAGCAACAAGAATCGGGGGACTGGATCCGTTCAGCATATCGTATCTCAAGCATGCTGCAGAAATGGGACTAGGCGAATCAGACTACGACAAAATTCAGATTCGTGGAACTCCATTGGATGTCATAATTAAAACATGGGAAACAAATTTAGCACCAAAACAAACAAGCTCCAAAGATTCCTGATTCAAAATAGGCATAGGGGGTAGCTACCCCCTATTCTGTGATTGTACGAAGGTTTCATTCCTTCTCATATTTGAAACTCAGAGAGACTCGTGCACGATAAGCAGCTATCTTGCCGTCCTCTATCTTCACGTCAAGGTCTTTGACTTCTGCAATTCTAAGATCACGAAGACTCTCAGATGCTTTATCAATGGCACTTTTGACGGCATCCTCCCAGCTCTTTGTGCTGGTCCCAACTAAGTCGATTATCTTGTATACACTTTCATCCATTAGAGAAATTCCTCCTTCACTATGGAAGTAATATCAATTAGTATTACTTGAACAAAAGCCTTGCCTAGTTTTGCAGATATTGATTTCCAACTCTATAGAAATAGTGGTTTTGCCCTATTTCTTTCCAAAGAAGTAGACCAGTGATGGTTCAGATGAACCATCAGCTTTGAGCCTATCCTTGAGTAATTCAACCTCTTTTCTCAGTTCATCGAAAGAGGGGTGTTCTTTTACTTTGTTAAGTAGTTTGTCTAAATTTGCAATTCGAGAGGAAATAATCTCATTATTCATCGGGTCTGTACACTGTTGTGCATTATCACAGAACAGACATTTGACAGACCAAGAGGACAACAAAGCCTCCACTTCACTCAAACCTATCTTGTCAATCAAGTTTCTAAGTCGCTCACGAGAGAGCGTTTCGAAATGAGGGATGCCAAGAAGAGTATCAACCTTCGCCTCGAAATGATGTACATCTCTATCTGCAATCTGAGCTGCGGTCTGTTCTCCATCAGAATACATCTCTTGGATTATGAAGTTCCCCCCAGGTTTCAATACGCGATACATCTCTGATAATACAGTGTCAATATTCTCTAGGTGGTGAATCGAGTATGAGATGCAAACGGTGTCAAACCTATTGTTCTTGAATGTCAATGATTCAGCATTCATGATCATGAATTTCGCCTGGACATCTTTGAATCTCTTTCTAGCCTTTTCCAGACCTTTGTCAGAGATATCAACCCCTGTGAATGAGGTATAATCTTTCAATGTCTTCATCAAGACACCAATGAAATCTCCATTATCAGTTCCAACATCGAGGATGTTTCCACCAGATATGGTTCCAAGTTTCTTTCTGACCTCGATTGCACCAGACTCTCGGAGTGAATCAGGAAGGTCCGGAATCAACTTAGAACCATCCGGAAACAACTCATGACTGCGGGGCAGTATGTTGTAGAATTTCTTGAATAATCCGAGGAGCAACCTCGGTTGGAAAGCTGTGGCCCATTCCTTCAATGATCACCAGTTTCGCACCAGGTATGCTCTGGGCTGTGTCTTTTCCCGCCTCAACTGGGACCAACGGGTCTGCATCTCCATGAATCACGAGGGTTGGTATCTTTACCTTCCCTAATGCCTCTTTTCGGCTGCCAGAGGTGAGAATTGCACCGAGTTGTCTCGAAAGTCCTTGAGGATGATAGCATCTATTATACGATTTTTCTGCATAATTACGGACGTAATCTTCATCCAAGGGATATTTCGATCCATGGAGTACTTTAGCAGTCTTCAGCTGGTTTGTTATGTAGGCATTCTTATTTGAAACAGGAGGTGCAAGTAGGACCTCCATTGCTTCGGGCTTGGCTTGGGGTAACTTCGGGTTGCCTGTTGAGGACATAATTGATGTCAATGTCCGAACTCGTTCAGGATAATGAATAGCTATACTCTGAGCTATCATACCACCCATTGAAACACCAACAACATCAGCTGCTTCAATCCCAAGGCTGTCAAGCAGACCTACTGCATCAGCAGCCATGTCTTTCAGCTTGTAAGGCACATCTACCTTCCCTCCTTGTATCAATGACATGACATTTGGAGTTCCTGCCTTGTCAAATTTCGTTGATAGTCCCACATCACGGTTATCGAATCGAATTACCCAACGTCCTTGTGATGCAAGTGCTTTACAAAATGCTTCATCCCACCGAATCATCTGTGACGCTAAGCCCATTATTAACAAAAGGGGCATAGATGAAGGGTCACCAAAAGTATCATAGGTAAGTTCAACCTCACCGACCTTTGCGGTTTTTTCTCCACTATATGGAATCTCTGTCAATCTTCAAATCCTCCGAATAACTACAATACACATGTTTAGAACTACCCTATCTATTTTTCCAATGACAATGAATCACTCTTTATCCTAAAATCATTAGAATCAGCTAATTTCAGATTGTGAATAGATGCTTTCGAAGATTTTATACCCATTTTTACAAATGTTTAATCTTGATTCACTCAAAGAAATCTGACTCATATGGAATCGGACTAACATGAAGAGATTCTCGGCTGATAACCTATTGGTCATAGGAATAATACTTGCCATGTTATTCTGCTCCATACCTTTCAAACAAGTAGTCGAGGTGACAGAAGCTGCAGAATACACCTCAACAGACGATTATCAGATTGAAGTGGGTTTTGGCGGGCCCAGTGTAACATGGGTAACCGTTCTGTGCAACAGGACGTCAGAGATAAGATTTCTTTACCAAACAGGTGTCTGGATTTCCACACAGACTGTCCTCCTAACTACATATACATCAATGACTGCAAGTTTTAACTTCAATTCAGAACATTCAAACAATATAGTTGAGATAATATCAGATGGACCAGTTCTTGTTCGTATAATTTACACATATATGGTTGAAGCTGAAATAAGTATCTTCAGTAGAGTATTGTACTCAATCAGCAATCAGAAGTAGAAAACACTATCAACCCATATTGATGATATGGGGAGCTGGAATGGATGTTTTTCATTTTTTCTTTGTGGGTTGTTTCACGCGTGAAGCAACATCAACACCATCATTTTCAGCAATTCGTAGAAGAAGTGGAATGAGTGACAGGTCAATTGATACGAGATAGGCCAGTTTTTTATGCGTATATGTTCTTGCGCCAGCAGTCAGCAATTCCCAAAGACGCCTGTAAGAATATTTCAACTTGTGATATTCGTTCTTCAGAATACTGAATCCATTTGGACTGTCAAGAGCATCTTTGATTATTTGTTCAAAGTAAGATGTATCAATTGCTATACCTTCTGAGATGAAGGTACCATATTGCATGTCATATATTGTAGGTCTCATGCCTGTAACATAATCAATCTCATCAAAGGTTATCACAAACGACGAAGGTGACTCATCTGTGAAAAGAGAATCAATCTGATCTTTCACAACTCTGCCAATACTTTTGTTGTTGTGAATGAGATAAAGTGAATTCCCAGCGATGAGTTGAGCTGATATATGTGCGAATGCTTTGATTGCCTGTTCTTGTTTGTCACCAAAAGAACTGATGAGGGAACTCAAATCAATGATGTCATCTTTTACAGTTGTTTCTGTTTCAGCCTCCGCGGATGTTCTTTGGTTCACCTGAACCAGTGATGGATACTCAACTCCTCGTGCTTTGAGATTCATGTCTAGGTACACGAGGATTGCATGCTGTGGATCTCCATGTACTGAAATCACTGAGATGAGACCAGTTTTTGCTTTCTCCATATCATCCTCTGTGATTTCCAAGGGTACATTTTCCTTGCATATGTTGCAGAAAGCATATACCTCAGAGGGTTCATCTTCAGCCACAGTTCAACAACTCAAGGAATTACTTACTAATACTTCCAGACAGCGCGTTATCAACGATTCTCGTACTATTTCAGTTGGTATAATACCAATCAGATTAGGTGCTGCCAGTTAATTCCCGAGCTTTAGCTTGAAAACCTTCTCAAACTTATTCAATTTAGGTGCTATTATCAGTCGGCAATATCCCGCATTTGGATTGTTACGGTAGTAGTTCTGATGATAGTCTTCTGCCTTGTAGAATCCCTCGAAAGGGACTATCTCGGTGACTATTGGATTCTTCCAATCTCCACTATTATCAAGTTCAGCTTTAACCCTTTCAGCTGTTTCTCGCTGTTCCTCAGAGTGATAGAATATCACAGACCTATATTGTGTCCCAACATCGTTGCCTTGTCGGTTCAATGTCGTTGGGTCATGAGTATTGAAAAAGACCTCAAGTAATTCCTCATACGAGATTTGTTCTGGATCAAATTGAATCTGGCATACCTCTGCGTGTCCTGTCCGACCAGTGCAAACCTGCTGATATGTAGGATTCTCAACATGACCACCAGAGTATCCTGACACAACGGATGACACCCCTTTTAGTTGTTGAAACACAGCTTCTGTACACCAGAAGCATCCAGAACCAAACGTTGCAGTTTCCATACTTGTAGTTGG